>JAHDHE010000077.1 GCA_020631475.1 Tenacibaculum sp.
TAGATAAGTTTTATAGAAGAGCAGAACTGTCGTTTAACGAATTATCAGAAGAAGTTAAGCATTCTAAACCATCAGAATTATTCTGTAATGGTGAGCTGATTAAAAATCAATTAAACGATTTTACAACGGTAAGCATTGGAAATACTCGTCACGCTGAACTTGATTCAGCGTCGCATAATGATGAGGTTCCGAAACAAGTTCGGAATAACGAAACAATTAAGTTCAACACACATCCGCAGCCGTCTTTCAATAAAAAATTCGACTTGTTAATTCAGAATTTTAACGAGTTTTCTTCCAAAGGATTTACCAATTATATTTTTTGTGGTAATGAGAAGCAAGCGCAACGATTCCACGATATTTTTGATGATGGCGAACAAGAGGTTTCTTATGAAACCATTGTGTTTCCGCTATACCAAGGTTTTGTTGATTTAGAGAATAAAATTGTTTGTTATACCGATCATCAAATATTTGAGCGTTATTATAAATTCCGCCTTAAAAACGGATATGCGAAAAAGCAATCCATCACCCTACAAGAACTAACCAAGTTAGATGTGGGTGATTATGTAACGCATATCGATCACGGAATTGGAAAGTTCGGAGGCCTACAAAAAATAGATGTAGAAGGTAAAAAACAAGAAGCGATTAAGCTTGTATATGGCGATCGTGATATTTTGTATGTAAGTATTCACTCGTTGCACAAAATATCGAAGTTTAATGGTAAAGATGGGAAGCCACCAAAAGTATATAAATTAGGATCTGGTGCTTGGAAAAAAGTAAAACAGAAAACCAAAGCCAGAGTAAAACATATTGCGTTTAATTTAATTCAGTTATACGCCAAAAGAAAACTACAAAAAGGATTTGCTTTCGGACCCGATACGCACATGCAGCACGAGTTAGAAGCAAGTTTTTTATACGAAGACACGCCCGATCAGTTTACATCTACCCAAGATGTAAAAGCGGATATGGAAAAAGAACAACCGATGGATCGTTTGGTGTGTGGTGATGTTGGTTTTGGTAAAACCGAAGTGGCGGTTCGTGCAGCTTTTAAAGCCGTAGATAACGGAAAACAAGTAGCCATCTTAGTACCCACTACTATTTTGGCGTTTCAGCACTTTAAAACCTTCTCGGAGCGTTTAAAAGACTTTCCGGTTACGATTGATTACCTAAACCGTTTTAGAACCACAAAACAGCGCAATGAGGTTTTAGAAGGAGTTACAAACGGAAGTGTAGATATTGTTATTGGTACGCATCAATTAACCAATAAAAAAGTAAACTTTAAAGATTTAGGTTTACTGATTATTGATGAGGAACAAAAATTCGGTGTAGCGGTAAAAGACAAACTAAAAACCATTAAAGAAAATGTAGATACGTTGACTTTAACAGCAACACCAATACCAAGAACTTTACAGTTTAGTTTAATGGCAGCGCGTGATTTATCGGTTATAAAAACACCACCACCAAACCGTCATCCAATAGAAACCAATGTAATTCGATTTGGAGAAGAAACCATTCGCGATGCAATTTCGTATGAGATTTCTCGTGGAGGACAAATCTTTTTTATTCATAATAGAATCGAAAATATTAAGGAAGTTGCTGGTTTATTACAACGTTTAGTTCCGAGTGCAAAAATCGGAATTGGGCATGGGCAAATGGAAGGTAAAAAGCTAGAAGAACTCATGCTTGGTTTTATGAATGGTGAGTTTGACGTATTAGTTTCTACCACAATTATCGAAAGTGGATTGGATGTACCAAACGCCAATACTATTTTTATAAATAATGCCAATAACTTCGGATTATCGGATTTACACCAAATGCGTGGTCGTGTTGGTCGTTCGAACAAAAAAGCTTTTTGTTATTTTATCACTCCGCCGTATCATATGATGACAGATGATGCGCGAAAAAGAATACAAGCATTAGAGTTATTTTCTGATTTAGGAAGCGGATTAAATATTGCGATGAAAGATTTAGAAATTCGTGGTGCTGGAGATTTATTAGGTGGTGAACAAAGTGGATTTATTAATGATATTGGTTTTGAGACTTATCAGAAAATATTACAAGAAGCCATTGAAGAACTGAAAGAAAATGAATTTAAAGAACTCTATCCTACTGATGAAAATGTACCGAAAGAATACGTAAAAGAAGTTCAGATAGATACCGATTTCGAAATTTTATTTCCAGATGATTATGTGAATTCAGTTACCGAACGATTGAGTTTGTATAACAAACTAGGAACGCTAACTAAAGAAGAAGAATTACTGGAGTTTGAAAGCCAAATTACCGATCGTTTTGGTGAATATCCAACACAAGTACAAGACTTGTTAGATAGTGTTCGTATTAAATGGTTAGCTAAAGAATTGGGTATTGAAAAGATTATTTTAAAGCAAAAACGTATGTTAGGATACTTTGTATCCGATCAACAAAGTGATTTTTACCAAACCGAAGCGTTTTCTAAAATGTTACAGTATGTACAACGCAACCCGAAAAGTTGTGTAATGAAAGAAAAGAAAACCAAAAACGGACTCCGTTTACTCATCACTTTTATAAAAATAGATTCGGTACATAAAGCTTTACAAACATTACAGAAAGTATAATGCAAAACACACATGTTAAAAACCTTTTAGGTTTATTATTAGCAACCTTATTTATAAGTACTTCGGGTGTTTTAGGTAAATATATCGCAATGCCATCTGAAGTAATTGTATGGTTTCGTTCTGCTTTTGCGATGGTATTTTTGTATGTGTTTTGCCGATTTAAAAAGGTTGATTTAAAGATAAAATCTAACAAACATATTGTTCCGTTTATTGTTAGCGGAATTTTTATGGCAACCCATTGGATTACTTATTTTTACGCATTAAAACTCTCGAATGTTGCGATAGGAATGTTGTCTTTATACACCTTTCCGGTAATGATTGCTTTTTTAGAACCTTTGTTTTTAAAGGTAAAATTCGATTCTATTTATATTGTTTTAGGATTCCTAGTACTGCTTGGTTTATACATTTTAGCTCCTAGTTTTAATATAGAAAGTTCAAATGTTCAAGGAATTTTATTTGGCTTGCTCTCTGCCCTATGCTATTCGATTCGGATTTTAATTTTAAAACAATATGTAATTCAGTACAACGGAATGTTATTGATGTTTTACCAAACATTAATCATCACGGTTTGTTTGTTACCGGTACTATTTTTTATGGATGTTTCTGGGTTCGAAAGTCAATACCCATATGTGTTATTACTAGCCTTATTAACCACAGCTATTGGGCATAGTTTAATGGTGCATTCGTTGCAATTTTTCTCGGTATCAACCGCAAGTATTATTAGTAGTGTGCAACCAATATTCGGAATCATTTTAGCGTTTATTTTCTTAAATGAAATCCCCAAGTGGAACACTTTTTTTGGTGGAAGTTTAATTTTAGCAACCGTAGTTATTGAGAGTATTAGAAGTAGGAAATAAGTAATTTAACATAGCTTTAATATAGACAAAAATGTTTTTTGATTTACTTTATAAAAACTTTAATATGAGATATCTAGTATTATTTTTATTAGCTGCAAGTTTTATTAGTTGTGAAACCAAACAAAAACAATTTGACGGAAAATTTCTTTTAGAAAAAAGTAGTCAATTTCATGATAAAAAAAATGAATGGAATACAACTGACTTTGCAATTCATATTCAAGAACCTAGATTTGGTAACCCTTACAGATATTCAATAGTTTCATTAAACAATAAAAACAATTCGTTTGAATTACAAAGAAATAGAGAACAACATATTTCTACACACAAAATAGATGAAAATGGAAGTGTTACGTTGTTAGATGGTGAAATAATTACAGATTCTTTACTTATAAAAAAGTATCGCTTAGAATCTAAAAGAAACAAAAGATACTATCGGTTTTATAAAACTTTATTAGGCTTACCAATGTCTTTAAAGGATGAAATAAAAGAAATAAATGATGTAGAAAAAACTATTTTTAATTCTATTGAGAGTTATAAAATTCCTATTGAATTAAAAAAACCATTATTTTCTAAACATTGGGTGCTTTATTTGTCAAAGAAAGAGCATAAAATTTTAGGATTAGAAATGATATTTCCTGATGATAAAACGAAAGGAGAACGTTTAATTTTTGATGGAGAATTTTTAATAGAATCAATTAGAATACCTAGAATAAGACATTGGTACGAATTAAATGGAGAATATTCTGGAAGCGATATTATTGTATCTAAAACAGAAAATTAAGGTAATTTTTGTTGTTGCTGTATAATACTTTTCATAGTTACATCTTCGTAATTTCTTCGTACAAAAGTTAAAGCACTATCAAGTATTTCACCCATTCCGTCACTATCTCTAAAATTAATATCACCAGTAAATTCGAAAATTTCTGATTTTAATTTTTCAATGTTTTTTGAAATAGAGATACTATCAGATTTCATAGCAGTAAGTAATCTTTTTAAGCGAGATCTAGAACTTAAAATTCTTTTAGCAACAATAGATCGTTCTTCTAATTGATATTGCTCTATAGATTCTGCTGTAAGTTTATTACTTACTAAGTTAACCATTTGTAGGTTTTCTTTAAAAAACTGAGGGTAATACACTTTAAATTTACCTTCGTAACATTGTTGATCGAAATCTATCGGACGAATTTTATATACCACATTTTCAAAATCGTGTGTAGGTACTACTACATAGTTATATGATCGCATATCACCTAATAAACGAATCATACAACGTTCGTTAAACTTTACAAATTCTTTAGCTATTTGAGCTTTTTCTATTTCTAAACAATCATTTAGATATTCTTTAATAAAAATATCACCAGGTATACCAGAAATATGCTCTTCAATCAACGTATCTTCATATACTAAAAAGTTTAAGTTATAAGGTGATAAAATATCTTCTAATTCCAAACCGTAAATACGAGAAGCATCGGTTTTTTTTACATAAAAGTAGGTGTAATTATCGTTTAAAACATTTCTAATTTTCACCCTAAAAGGCTGTGAATTACCAAAAGTACAAAAGTCAACAGCGTCTATATTTAAGTGTTTTATACTAGCTTCAGAACCGTTAGAATGTAAAATGTTATATATTTTTTTTAAACTAAAATCAATTTCTTCTCTTTCAAACTCGTTGTAAAAAACACGTACCCATAAAGTATCATTATCTTCTTTATCGTACACAGCTACAGACCCTTGAAAACGTAATAAATCATCATAAAAAATAGGAATTTGAATGGCTCTATTGTGCTTTTTTAAGTAAGTACCAAGTTTTTTATTTACTGGATATGCTGGTTTTTTTTGTGATATGAGTTTGTTTTCTGACATTCGCCAAAGGTAATTAAACCTCAAACAATTTTCCAGGTAAAGGAGTTATAATCCCTTTTAATTCCATTTGAATTAATATTGAAGATAATTTATACACAGG
>JAHDHE010000009.1 GCA_020631475.1 Tenacibaculum sp.
AGCAAGATGGACAACTTTTATCCTTTAAATCAAAATGCACAACGGGTAATTTTTATAAATTACGCAGATAAAGTTAAAACAAACAATATGCTTAAAAAAATACTATTAGTTTTTTTTGTTACCTGTAGCGTTGCATTATCTGCACAAGTTGCAATGAAAGGTAAGGTTTACGATGAATATTTAGAGCCATTTCCTAGTGCTTTAATTACATATGGAGAACAAAGAGTTAGTTCTGACATTGATGGAAATTTTACAATTAAAAATGTAACAAGTTTTCCTTTTAAAATACAAATTACTGCATTAGGGTATCAATCTGAAGAAATAGAAGTTCTTACTGCTGATCAAGAATTGAATGTTATTTTAAAAGAAAATACAACGTTAGATGAAGTTGTAATTTCGGCTTCACGATCTCCAGAACGTATTATTGAATCTCCTGTAACAATAGAAAGAATGGGAATTACCGACATGAAAAGAAACACTGCATCTTCTTTTTATGATGGTTTAACAAACTTAAAAGGAATTGAATCACGAGAGGCAAGTTATGGTTATAAATCGATAAACTCACGTGGTTTTTCTACATTTGATAATACAAGATTTGTTCAGTTAGTCGATGGGGTTGAAACAGCAATACCTGCACTTAATTTCTCAGCTGGTAACCTTTTAGGATTATCTGACTTAGATGTGAAAAATGTAGAAATATTACCTGGTGCATCTTCTGCATTATATGGTGCGAATGCATTTAATGGTATCTTGTTAATGAGAAGTAAAAACCCTTTTGATTATGATGGTATAAGTACTTACTTTAAAACAGGTCAAATCATGCAAGAACAAGCAGGTAATAATACTTTTTACGATGTTGGTGTTAGAATGGCATATAAGTTTAGTGATTATTTTGCCGCTAAAGTAAATCTTACAGCATTTAAAGCAGAGGAATGGCATGCAAATGATAGACGAAATACTAGTGGAGTAGGAGGTGAAGTTATAGCAGGGAAAAGAGAAGGGAAAGAAGATGATACAACAGATTATGATGGTGTAAATACTTATGGTGATGAGTTTTCAGTACCTATTGCAGCTGTTGCAGCAGGACTAGCTCAGCAAGGAATTATTTTACCACCAGCTTTTATAGCAGCGCATGGAAGTAAAAATATAAGTAGAACTGGTTATGCTGAAAATGAACTATATGATTATGATGGTAAAAGTTTAAAGTTCGACGGTTCTTTACATTACAGACCAATGGGTAATGATAAACTAGAAATAGTTTATAATTCTCGTTTTTCAACAGGTAATAATTTATATCAAGGAACCAACAGGTTTTCACAAGAAGGTTATTATCTAGAACAACACAAATTAGAAGTTTTAGGAAAAAATTTCTTCTTAAGAGGATATTTTACAGGTAACGAAACAGGTGATAAGACTCATGATTTACGTTATGCAGGTTTAGCGTTAAATGAAAAGTATAACCCTTCATCTAACTGGTTTGGTGAATATGTTGTAGCTTTTGCACAAACTGGAAGTCAAGTAGCCGCAAGAAATTTTGCTGATAGAAATAGATTAAAATCTGGTACTGCTGAGTTTAAGAGCGCATTAAATGAGATTCAAACAAAACCAATTAATGAAGGTGGTGCGGGATTAACTGATAGAACAGGATATTATCATGCAGATGCAAATTATAATTTTAGAGATTTAATTAATTGGGGAGAAATTCAAGTAGGAGGTTCTTATAGACAATTCAATATTAATTCTCAAGGAACTTTATTTACAGATAAAGACAGTCCTATTAAATTTGATATGTATGGATTGTACGCGCAAATACAAAAAACATTTTTAGATGAGCGTTTAAAGTTTACTGGATCATTACGTTATGATCAAGCAAATAACTTTGAAGGTAATTATTCGCCAAGGGTGGCATTAACTTATGATGTTGGTGGTAACAAAAATAAAATTATACGAGCTTCGTTTCAAACAGGTTTTAGAAACCCAAGTATAACAGAACAGTATTTCGGATTAAGATCAGGGCCAAATAGATTTATATTAGGTACTTCTATAGATAATTTAGATCGTTTCTCTGCTTCTGTAACAAATAGAGATGGAACATCTAATACTTTAACAGGTAACGATGCTTTTAATAAAGCTTACATTTTTAACAATGGAAATCTTGTTAAAATAAATGTAGACCCTGTAAAAGCAGAAAAAGTATCATCTTACGAATTAGGTTATAGAAGTATAATTAATATAGGTGATGCTAGTATAATCGAATTAGATCTTAATGCATATTATAACCAATATGAAAACTTCGTAGCTTTTAGAGATGTTCTTACTCCTAATTACGAAGGTAACGCAGCAAATGGTCAAAACGCTTTTCAAAATGGAGATTTAACACAGTTTACTGTAAATACAAATACTTTAGCAGATGTTAATTCTTATGGTGTAGGTGTTGGACTAAATACAAAAGTTTTTAAAGACTTTAATTTAGGAGCAAACTATACGTTAAGTAGAATGATATTTGATCAAAGTTCTGACCCAACTTTTCAACCTGGTTTTAATACGCCAGAACATCAAGTTAAAGTGTCGTTTGGTAATGCTAACTTATTTAAAAACTTTGGATTTAATATAAATGCTAGATGGCAAAGTGAATTTTTATGGCAATCTAGTTTCTTAAATGGTTTAGTAGAAGATAGAACTGTTTTAGATGCTCAGATGAACTATAGAATTCCTTCTATGAAATCAAGATTTAAAATTGGTGGTACAAATTTAACAGGGAAAGAATATGTTGTAGCACCAGGTTCTGGTTCAATAGGTTCACTTTATTATATATCTTGGACAATAAATAACTAATCTATTATAGATTTGTACAATAAAAAAGGAGTGAACTTTAATTCACTCCTTTTTTATTGTAATGTATGAATGGTTTATTCAAAAATATCATCTTTTTCGATAATTCCTAAGCGTTTAGCACGCTTCTCCCAACTTTTTCTAGCTAAACCTTGTAAGTCGGCTACATTATCACTTTCATCCATTATTTCAAAGCCTAATAAGGTTTCTATTACATCTTCTTGAGTAACTAATCCACTTACAGATCCGTATTCATCAACAACTAAAGCTAAATGCTCTCTTTGTTCAATTAATTTTTCAAATAAACTAGGTATTGATAAATCTCTATTAGCAATTATAATATTACGTTTAATTAATTTTAAAGGTTCATTCCCTTTTTTATCAATCAAAGCTAATAATAACTGATCTTTTAAAATATAGCCTGTAATATTATCTGAATTTTCTGCATAAACAGGAACTCTAGAAAATCGAAAAGGTCTATTTTCATCAAAAAATGATTGAATTGTTTGATTTTCATCAGCAGTTATTATAACGGTACGAGGAGTCATGATGTGTTTTGCTTGAACCTCTTTAAAGTTTAACATATTTCTAATTACGTTACTTTCGTTTTCTTCAAAAACTCCCTCTTGTTCAGCAATATCGGTCATTGCAGAAAAATCTTCTCTACTTAAAACACTTTCACCATGACCACCTTTACCGCCAATTAATTTGGTTGTTAATTGTAATACCCAAAGAATACCTGTCCACTTTAGTGGAAATATCATGATTTTTAATGCTTTTGTAGTAAAGTTTGCAAGTTCTTTCCAGTAAGTTGCACCAATTGTTTTTGGTATAATTTCTGAAGCTACTAGAATTAAAATTGTCATGATAGAAGATACAACACCAACCATTATATCTTCAGTAAATTCAATTCCAAGAAAAGTTTTAGTTTCGCTACCATATAGTTCTGTATAAGCAACTTTTGCTTGTACACCTACTAAAATTGCACCAACTGTATGAGCAAGTGTATTAAGAGTTAAAATGGCAATTAAAGGTTTGTCTACATCTTTTTTAAGAGTTTCTAGTTGCGTAGCAAAAGCTTTACCTTCTTTCTTTTTAACATTGATAAAAGTGGGTGAAACACTTAATAGCACAGCTTCTAAAATAGAACATAGAAATGAAAAGAAAATTGAAACTGTTGCGTAAATTATTAATAAAGTCATTCTTTTTTAATTTTAAGCTAAAATAAGCAAAAAACAAAACCTCAAAGATTTCTCTTTGAGGTTTGTTTTAATATTGTGTTTTATTATTTAGAACCCGTAGTTAACACCTAAACCAAATACTTCTCTTGTTTGAAATCCTTCGAAAGCATTATCGTCATAGATAGCTTGCATAGAAAGGTTAGCAGATAAATACTTGTTAACTTTCATTACAACATTTACGGTGTAATCGATATCAACGTTTTTAGCTTCTTCTAAATAGTTAGTGTAAAGATTTAAAATATTTTCAACAGAAACATTTTTCATTATATCGAATTTGTAGTATCCACTAATAGAAGCACCCAATTCGTAACGAGTAGTCTCATTAGCTGCTACACCAAAATAACTAGCTCCATTAGCTAAGTTATCTGTAAAGTGACTATGAACAACGATTAATTTAGAAGTTGCAGGAGCAAAGTTTACTTTTAAATTGTCAGATTTTTTCCATAACATACCTGGTCCAAATTGGAAATATGCTGGAGAGAAAAAATGAGATTGTTGTTGTCCGCCAACATCAGTAGATGACATTTGAGTTTTAAAGTTAAAGAAAGCTGAGTAAAACCAGTATCCTGAAGCCTTTTTTCCTAATAAAGAATTTAACTCTAAACGGTCATCCGTTTTTTGAATATCCTCTCCTTTTAACTTTGTAACCCCATAAGACGCAATTAATTTATTGTCCCAAGTCCAGTCACCTTTTACATAATTAAAATCGTAGTTTAAACCTAAAGTTCCAGAAATGTTGTTTTGTCCACCAGCTAACCAATTGTTAAAAGCTGATTGATTAAATAAGAAAGAAATGTTTCCTGTTTTTTTCCAACCTTCTTTTGGTTGCTCTTCTTTCTTTTCTTGTGCGTTAACAGTTAAAGCTCCAAATAATAAAGCAATAGCTAATAATTTTTTCATTGTAATGTTATTTTTTTTTTTTGAGGGCGCAAATATACGTACTCAGTATAGTTAGACAAACTTATTTAAAAAAAGTCACTTTTATTTTCGTTTAAATAAAGGAACTGTTGAACAAGCTTCACCAAACATTATTGTTTTAGCGATTGGTTGAATTTTTTCGATCAGTAGAGTATATGCAGAAGGTGGTATTGGTTTGTTGGTGCACCCTTTTATAATTACAGGTTTATCTTTATATTCAGAAACATCTAATTGATTAATGATTTCTTGATAAATAACAGTTTCTAATAACTCTAAATTACCAACAACTATTTTATTTGCATACTCAGCTAATTGAGTAGTTAATAATAAATACGCCCAAGATGGTATAATAGCATCAGAAGAGCATGATAAAGAAACGTAATTATTTTGGTACTGTGACCAATCATGAGTTTTAACCTGTTCTCTAAAGTTTTTTTCGCGAAGAATTAATCCTTCATACAACCAATCTTTAATATCGAAAACAACGCGGTTACCTTTAGGGTAAAAATCTTCAAGGTCAACAGTAATCAATTTGCTATTCGCAATTCTATTTATAATTTCTTCAGCCATAAATTACAGCATTCCTAATTCTAACTTAGCTTCTTCGCTCATCATATCTTGAGTCCAAGTAGGATCGAAAGTAATTTCAACTTCACAGTTGTTAATTTCTTTTAAAGTTTTTACTTTTTCCTCAATTTCTACAGGTAAACTTTCTGCCACGGGGCAGTTAGGTGAAGTTAATGTCATTAATATTTTAGCATCGTTTTCTTCTGATACGAATACATCATATATCAAACCTAACTCGTAAATATCTACAGGTATCTCTGGATCGAATATTGTTTTTAATACACGAACTATTTTATCTCCTAAATCGTCTAATTCTTTATCTGTCATTTCTCCGTTCTTTAATTCGTTAATTTGCTTTGCTGAGCAATCGCGTACATTTTTATTTGTTTTACCATAGAAACTAAACCGTTAGCACGGGTCGGACTTAAGTGTTCTTTTAGCCCGATTTTATCAATAAAATCAGTATCAGCATCTAATATAGCTTGAGGACTCTGATTAGAAAATACTCTTAATAATAACGCCACAATACCTTTAGTTAAAATTGCATCGCTATCAGCTGTAAATTCTATAGTATCATCCTTTAATTCAGAATACAACCAAACTTTCGATTGACATCCTTTAATTAAATTTTCGTCCAATTTATAAGTTTCGTTTATTAAAGGTAACGATCTTCCTAAGTCAATAATATACTCATAGCGCTCCATCCAGTCTTCAAACATTGAAAACTCGTCAATAATTTCTTCTTGTATTTCTTTGATAGTCATTTTTTAAAACTATTTTTGCACAGTCGTACGACCACTTTATTTAAAAGTGCAAAATTACAGTAAAAAAATAAGAAATGAGTAAATTATTAGCAGTTGGTACCGTAGCATTTGACGCTATTGAAACACCTTTTGGTAAAACAGATAAGATATTAGGAGGTTCGGGAACTTTTGTTGGTTTAGCAGCTTCTCAATTTGGAGTTGAAACTGGAGTAGTTTCTGTTGTTGGTGGAGATTTTCCTCAATCATATATAGATATGATGAACAACAAAGGAATTAATACTGACGGTATTGAAGTAGTTAAAGAAGGAAAAACTTTCTTTTGGAGTGGTAAATATCATAACGATATGAACTCTCGCGATACTTTGGTAACTGAATTAAATGTATTAGAGCATTTTCAACCAGTAGTTCCAGAAGCGTTTAAAGATGCTGGCATTGTAATGTTAGGTAATTTACATCCATTAACACAAGCGTCTGTTTTAGATCAAATGAATGAAAGACCAAAATTGGTAGTATTAGATACTATGAACTTTTGGATGGACATTGCTTTAGCTGATTTACATACTGTTTTAAAAAGAGTAGATGTAATTACAATTAACGATGAAGAAGCTCGTCAATTATCTGGAGAGTATTCTTTAGTAAATGCAGCTAAGAAGATTCATAAAATGGGTCCTAAGTATGTAGTTATTAAAAAAGGAGAACACGGAGCTTTACTATTTAATGAAGGGAAAATGTTTTATGCGCCAGCATTACCATTAGCTGAAGTATTTGATCCAACAGGAGCAGGAGATACATTTGCAGGAGGTTTCTGTGGATATTTAGCAAAGACAGAAGATATATCGTTTGATAATATGAAGAACGCGATTATTTACGGTTCTAATTTAGCATCCTTTTGCGTTGAAAAATTCGGAACTCAGCGAATGGAAGAATTAACGAAAAACGAAGTATTAACTCGTTTGCAGTCTTTTAAAGATTTAACACAATTTGATATAGAGTTATCATAAAAAAAATCCGCGCTTTTTGCTGCGGATTTTTTTATATAAAAAATACAACAACACACACAACACAACTAAATATTTAAATTAAATGAGCGACGCTATTAAACACGAATGCGGAATTGCAATGGTTCGATTAAAAAAACCTTTGCAATATTATAAAGATAAATATGGTACCGCATTTTATGGTGTAAATAAAATGTATCTGTTAATGGAAAAACAGCACAATCGTGGTCAAGATGGTGCAGGTTTAGCTAGCATAAAATTTAATGTTACACCAGGAACAAGATATATTAGTCGAATAAGATCTAATCAATCTCAACCAATTCAGGATATCTTCGGAAAAGTTAATAAAAGAATTAACGGAGTTTTTGAAGAAAATCCAGAAAGAGTAGATGATGTTAATTGGCAAGAAGAAAACGTACCTTATTTAGGAAATCTGTTTTTAGGTCATGTTCGCTATGGTACTTTTGGAAAAAACTCAATAGAGAGTGTGCATCCTTTTTTACGTCAAAGTAATTGGAAACATCAAAGCTTAATAGTTGCAGGTAATTTTAATATGACCAATTCTAAACAGTTATTAAATGATTTAATTGATTTAGGGCAGCATCCAAAAGAGTTTACCGATACGGTAACTGTAATGGAGAAAATTGGACATTTTCTAGAAGATGAAGTTTCAGATTTATATTTAAAAGCTAAAGAAGCAGGTTTTAGTAAAAAAGATGCCTCACCGTTTATTGAAGAGCACTTAGATATTCAAAGAATTTTACAGCGATCTGCAAAAAATTGGGATGGTGGTTATGCTATGGCAGGATTACTAGGTCATGGAGATGCTTTTGTGTTAAGAGATCCATCGGCAATTCGTCCAGCATTTTATTATGAAGATGAAGAAGTTGTTGTTGTAGCTTCAGAGCGTCCTGTAATTCAAACAGTTTTTAATGTTGATATAAATGCTATTAAAGAAATAGATAGAGGTCATGCATTAATTATTAAGAAGAATGGCGAAACATCAATGAAGCCAGTTTTAGAGCAACGTGTAAAAAAAGCATGTTCTTTTGAACGTATTTATTTTTCTAGAGGTAGTGACGCATCTATTTATGAAGAAAGAAAGAATTTAGGAAAGTATGTGTTTCCAGAAGTATTAAAATCTATTGATAACGATATAGAAAATGCAGTTTTTTCATACATTCCTAATACAGCAGAAACATCATTTTTCGGAATGATGGAAGCGGCTGAAGATGTGTTGAATCAGCAAAAAACAGCAGCTATTTTAGCAGGAGATGGAAAATTATCAAAAGAAACAGTAATTGATATTCTTTCTAAAAGACCACGTTTTGAAAAAATAGCAATAAAAGATGCAAAGCTAAGAACTTTTATAACAGACGATAGTAGTCGTGATGATCTAGTTGCTCATGTTTACGATGTAACCTATGGGGTGGTTAAGCCAACAGATAATTTGGTAATTATTGATGATAGTATTGTTCGTGGTACAACCTTAAAAAAGAGTATCATTAAAATATTAGATAGATTAAATCCAAAGAAAATAGTAGTTGTTTCATCTGCGCCTCAAATTCGTTATCCTGATTGTTACGGAATCGACATGGCAAAAATTAACGATTTTATTGCTTTTAAAGCTGCATTAGAGTTGTTAAAAGAAACAAATCAATATCATATTGTAGATGACGTTTATAAGAAATGTAAACAACAAGAAAATAGTGAAGATAAAAATGTAGTAAATTTTGTGAAAGAGATTTATGCACCTTTTACAGATAAAGAAGTGTCAGCTAAAATTGCTCAAATGCTTAAAACACCAGAAATTAAAGCGGATATTGATGTGATTTTTCAACCAGTTAGTAGTTTACATAAAGCATGTCCTGATAATTTAGGAGACTGGTACTTTACTGGAGATTACCCTACAGATGGAGGTCATAGAGTAGTGAATCAAGCGTTTATTAACTTTTATGAAGGAAGTGATGAAAGAGCTTATTAATTTTAATAATCTTTAATAAAACAAAAAAGAGTGTTCGTTACGAACACTCTTTTTTGTTTTATGGTTAGAAACTTTATAGAGGAACAACAATAGCCCCGTTAAACTTTTCTCTAATTTTATTTAAGGCTCTATCAGCTTGTAATCTTGTTTTGTAATTACCAACTTGTACTTTCCATTCAGGGGCAGTATATGATAGCTTTGTATATATGCCAGGAAATTCTACTTGAAATCTCCCACGAAAACTTCTAGCTCTTTTTTCTAATCCGTTATATAATTGAATTCTGTAGCCAGAACCATTGTTTTTATTGTACTCTCTTTTCTTTTCTATTAAAGAAATAATGTCTTTGTTTTCAGTATAATTAGCTTGTCCATTAGCAAAATAAATCCCTCCAATAAGAACTAATAAAAAACTGAATATAAATTTTTGTTTTTTCATTTTTTAAATCTTTTTACAAAAGTAACGACTTGCAGTTTAATACATTGCTAAGTCCTTTTATTTAGAATCGGTATAAATTATAAATTAGCAATCTCTTAACATTTCACAATTTAGACAGAAGTAGTACTTTTGTGCAACTTTCTATGTGTTGTTTTTATATCAACTGTATAGAAAAAATTGTACCAAAACAGATACAAAACTTATATTTTATAGTATGAAAAGTGTGAAACATCACAGTAGATTAACCCAAACTCTCGTAAAGAGTTTAGCTTTCTTTTTAGTTTTATTCGTAAGTTTTTCGGCATTTTCGCAAGAGATTGACGAGGCGCGTCAGAAAGAAGGGAAAAAATTATTTAAGTCTTTATGTGCTTCTTGTCACAAGTTAGATAAAAAACTTGTAGGACCTGCTTTAGGTGGTATAGAAGAGAGAAGAAGTAAAGAGTGGTTGCAAGCTTGGATTAAAGATAATGCGGCATTAAGAGCTTCTGGAGATAAAGATGCAATCGAAATTTTTGAAGAGTATAATCAGTCTAACATGACGGCTTTTCCTCAGTTAACTGATAAGAATATCGACGATATTTTATACTATACAACAATTGGTGAGATTAAACCAGTTGGGGTAGTTGATGCTGAAGTTGCTGGCTCTCCAAAAGGAGAAGCGCCAAAATGGTTATTATACATTTTAGCAGCAGCTATTATTGTAGCTTTTTTAATTATTGCTAGTTTATTAAAGACAATTAGTGAGTTGAAAGGAGCGCCAAAAACACCTGGGTTAACAGGTCAACTTGCAGAGTTGTGGGAAGGGATTAAGAAAAATACATTTTTACATGTGTTATTTGTAATCTTCGGAGCGTTAATTACAGCCTATGTTTTATTCGGGTCTTTATTTAAAGTAGGTGTAGATCAAGGTTATCAACCAATTCAGCCAATTGCTTTTTCACATAAAATACATGCTGGAGATAATAAGATAGATTGTCAATATTGTCACTCATCAGCAAAACATAGTAAAACTTCAGGTATTCCTTCGGTTAATGTTTGTATGAATTGTCATAAAAATATTTCAGAAGTAGCTGAAGATACTAAAGTTGTAATGGGTGATCATACATTAGTTAAGTCTGATTTAGATAAGGAAATTGCAAAAATATATGAAGCAGCAGGTTGGGATGCTGATAAATTAGAATACACAGGAGAAACAAAACCAATAAAATGGGTGAGAGTTCATAATTTACCTGACTTTGCATATTTTAACCACTCACAACACGTTACTGTTGCAGGATTAAAATGTCAAAAATGTCACGGACCAGTTGAAGAAATGGAAGAAGTGTATCAGTACTCTCCATTAACAATGGGTTGGTGTATCGACTGTCATAAGGAAACTAAGGTTGACTTAAAAGGAAATGAATACTACGCTAAGATTCATAAAGAATTAGCGAAGAAGTATGGGGTTGAGCAAGTAACAATTGCGCAGTTAGGTGGAAAAGAGTGTGGTAAGTGCCACTATTAATCAATTAGAAAGTAGAAAAACACGTATATAAATGGCTTCAAACAAAAAATACTGGCAAAGTGTTGAAGAACTAAAAGATAGTTCTGTTGTTGAAACGCTACGTAATAATGAGTTTGTACAAGATATTCCTACAGATGAGTTTTTAGGTGATAAAGAAACGTTAGAAACTTCATCAACTTCACGTAGAGATTTCTTGAAATATGTTGGATTTACCACAGCAGCAGCTTCTTTAGCAGCTTGTGAAGGTCCAGTAAGAAAATCAATCCCTTATGTAGTACAACCAAATGATATCGTTGTAGGTGTTGCTGATTGGTACGCAACTACAATTGCAGATGGTTTTGATTTTGCAAACGTATTAGTTAAAACACGCGAAGGTCGTCCAATTCTTGTAATGCCAAATAAAGAGGCAGGAGGAGAAACAAACGCACGTACACAAGCATCTGTTTTATCTTTATATGATGATAAATTACGTATAAAAGAACCTAGAAAAGGTGAAGCTCAAATTTCTTGGGCTGATGCTGATAAGGAAATAGTAGCGAAATTAAATCAGTTAAAAGACGCAAACGAATCTGTTGTATTATTAACAGGTACTTTAGCAAGTCCTTCTACTGAAAAAGTAATTGCGGATTTTATTACTGCTTACCCAAATGTAAAGCACGTAATATATGATGCAATTTCTGAAAGTGCTACTGCTGATGCTTTTGAAGCAATGTACGGTAAACGTGCATTACCAAACTACAATTTTTCTAAGGCAGAAGTAATTGCATCTATCGGTGCAGACTTTATCGGAGATTGGCAAGGTGGTTATGAAAAATCATATGCTGATGGACGTAGAGTAGAATCTGGTAAAATGTCTTACCACGTTCAAATAGAAAGTAATATGTCATTGGCTGGAGCAAATGCTGATAAAAGAATGGTTGTAAAGCCTTCTGAACAAGTTTTTGCTTTAATCAATTTATATAATGCTGTAACTGGAGAATCACTTCCATCTAAAGCAACAAAGTTAGATGCTGAAATAAAAAAACTTGCTGTCGATTTAAAGAAAGCAGGTTCTAAAGGAGTTGTAGTTACTGGGTTAAATGATAAAAACGCTCAATTAATAGCGTTCGCAATTAATGAGAAATTAAATAGTGAGATATTCGATACGAAGGCTGTTAATTTAACACGTCAAGGTAACGATACTCAAGTAGCAGAATTAGTTGCAGATATTAAAGCAGGTAAAGTAAAAGGTTTAGTTACTTATAACACAAACCCATTATATACTTTAGCAAACGCAACTGAATTAGCTAACGGAATTAAGAATTTAAAATTATCTGTTGCAATCTCTACTCAAGATGATGTAACAGCTAATGCAACACAATATACATTGCCTGCACCTCATAACTTAGAATCTTGGGGAGATGTTATGGCAAGCGAAGGTACTTATAGCTTAATGCAACCAACTATTTCACCATTATTTAATACGCGTCAGTTACAAGATGTATTATTAAAGTGGTCTGGTAGTTCTGCAAATTATTACGATACTTTAAAAGAATTTTGGAGTACTACTGTTTTAGGAGGAACATCTTGGAATCAAGCATTACATGATGGTTACTTTAAATCAGAAGGAGCTACAGAAGAAACAGCATTTGAATCTACAGTTGATGTAAATGCAGCAGCTGTTCAGTTAGTAAGATCAGCAAGTAATTCATCAGGGTTTGAATTAAATTTATACTCATCAACAGCATTAGGTGATGGTAAGCAAGCAAACAACCCATGGTTGCAAGAATTACCAGATCCGTTAACGCGTGCAGCTTGGGATAACTACTTAACAGTATCTATGGCAGATGCTAAAGAATTAGGTTTCTCTAATCCTGTTAAAGATAATGGAGCTATTGATGGTAACTACGCAAACGTAACTGTAAACGGAGTAACAATCAACAATATTCCGGTAATGATTCAACCAGGTCAAGCAAAAGGGTCAGTTGGTTTAGCAGTTGGTTATGGTAGAACTCAAGGATTAAAACCAGAAATGCAAGTTGGTATTAATGCATATCCATTTTATAAAGATGGAAACAATGTACAATACAACGTTTCAATAGAAAAAACATCAGGATGGCACAAGTTTGCTTGTACTCAAGTACAAAGTACACTTGCAGGACGTCATGATATTTTAAAAGAAGCTTCTTTAAAAGAAGTAACTAATAAAAACTTAGATCCTAAGCATACTTGGAACAAGCCATTTATGGTTAGTTATGATCATCAAGAGGTTGAAGGAAGTAAGATTGATTTATGGGATGATCATGATAGAAGTATAGGACATCACTTTAACTTATCTATCGATTTAACATCTTGTACAGGTTGTGGAGCATGTGTTGTAGCATGTCACGCAGAAAACAACGTTCCAGTTGTTGGTAAAGATGAAGTACGTGTAGGTAGAGATATGCACTGGTTACGTATCGACCGTTATTATTCTTCTACTGTTGTAGATAAACAAGAAGATGCTAAAATGACGTTAGAAGAGTTTAAAGCTCAGAACCCAGGATTAGCAAATCAAGAAGTTGAAAGAAGATATACTGAGAAGGTATTAGAATTAAGCAGAGGAGATTTATTCGATGCTTTAGAAAACCCAGCAGAGAATCCTCAAGTAGCTTTCCAACCAATGATGTGTCAGCACTGTAATCACGCACCATGTGAAACAGTATGTCCAGTAGCAGCAACATCTCACGGTCGTCAAGGTCAAAACCAAATGGCTTATAACAGATGTGTTGGTACAAGATATTGTGCAAACAACTGTCCATATAGAGTTCGTCGTTTTAACTGGTTTAACTACGCAGAAAACGAAGAGTTCGACTTTAATATGAATAACGAATACGGAAAAATGGTATTAAACCCAGACGTAGTTGTTCGTTCTAGAGGAGTTATGGAAAAATGTTCTATGTGTATTCAAATGACACAAGCTACCATCTTAAAAGCTAAAAAAGAAGGTAGAGCTGTAAATAAAGATGAGTTTGAAACAGCATGTTCTCAAGCTTGTTCTACAGGAGCAATGGTGTTTGGAGATATTAATAACTCTGAAGATACAGTAGCAGCATTAAAAGAAGATAATAGAGCATTCCACGTATTAGATTATATAGGTACTAAACCAAACGTTGTGTACCAAGTTAAAGTAAGAAATACAAACGAAGCTTAATAATATAATTAACAAGTATATAGATTTATGTCGTCTCATTACGAATCATCTTATAGAGAACCTTTAATACTTGGTGACAAAAGTTACCACGATATTACTGAGGATATTGCTAGACCTATAGAAGGTAAAGCAAACAAACATTGGTATGTAGCATTCTATATTTCTTTAGCAGCAATGTTATGGGGATTTGGATGTATCTTTTACACCGTAGGTACCGGAATTGGTGTTTGGGGTTTAAGTAAAAACATCGGTTGGGCATGGGATATTACCAACTTTGTATGGTGGGTAGGTATCGGTCACGCAGGTACACTTATTTCCGCAGTACTATTATTATTCCGTCAAAAATGGAGAATGGCAATTAACCGTTCTGCAGAAGCAATGACAATTTTTGCGGTATTCCAAGCAGGTTTATTCCCAATTATTCACATGGGTCGTCCATGGAATGGATACTGGGTATTACCAATTCCTAACCAATTCGGATCGTTATGGGTTAACTTTAACTCACCATTATTATGGGATGTATTCGCAATTTCTACGTATTTATCAGTATCATTAGTTTTCTGGTGGACTGGTTTATTACCTGATTTTGCAACGATTCGTGATAGAGCAGTAAAACCTTTCCAAAAGAAGATTTACGCATTATTATCTTTCGGATGGTCTGGTAGAGCTAAAGATTGGCAACGTTTTGAAGAAGTATCATTAGTATTAGCAGGTTTAGCAACTCCATTAGTACTTTCTGTACATACCATTGTATCGATGGACTTCGCAACATCTATTAACCCAGGATGGCACTCAACAATATTTCCTCCATATTTCGTAGCAGGAGCAATCTTCTCAGGATTCGCAATGGTGCAAACCTTATTAGGTATTATGCGTAAGGTTACAAATATGGAAGCATATATTACACGTTTACACGTAGAATATATGAATATTGTAATTATCTTAACAGGTGGTATCGTAGCAGTAGCATATGCAACTGAATTCTTTATCGCTTGGTATACAGGATCACCTTACGAAAACTATACATATTTATCTTTTGGAGCTGAAGCAGGAGCTTACGGATGGGCATTTTGGTCATTATTAATTTGTAACATCTTTACGCCACAGTTATTATGGATTAAAAAGATTAGAAGAAGTTTTATTTGGTCTTTCATTATTTCAATTATCATTAACATTGGTATGTGGTTTGAGCGTTTCGATATTATTGCAATTGTATTAAGTAAAGGTCAATTACCATCTACATGGTGGCGTTTTGAACCAACGTTTGTTGATGTTGGTATCTTCATTGGAACTATCGGATTCTTCTTTGTATTATTCTTATTATATGCAAGAACATTCCCAGTAATTCCTACAGCAGAGATTAAGACAATCTTAAAATCAACAGGGGAGAATTATAAAAAATTAAGAGAGGAGAACAATGAGCACTAATAAAGTAATTCACGCATTATATAATGATGATGATATCTTAATGGATGCCGTTAAGAAGGTAAAAGCCGACCATCATCATATCGAAGAGATCTTTTGTCCATTTCCAGTTCACGGGCTAGACAAAGCAATGGGATTAGCACCAACACGTTTAGCAATTACTGCTTTTATGTATGGTATTACTGGTTTATCTGTAGCTATATGGTTAACATGGTATACTATGATTGCTGATTGGCCACAAGATATTGGAGGTAAACCTAACTTTTCTTGGGCAACAAACATGCCAGCATTCGTGCCAATTATGTTCGAATTAACAGTATTCTTTGCAGCACACTTAATGGTTATTACTTTTTATATGAGAAGTAAGATTTGGCCATTTAAGAAAGCAGAAAATCCAGATCCAAGAACAACAGATGACCATTTCTTAATGGAAATTCCAGTTGAAGGAAATGAAGACGAACTAAAAGCTTTGTTAGAATCAACAGGAGCTGTAGAAATTAACGTAGTAGAAAAGCACTAATAAAGAGATATGAAAAGTTTTAAAATTATTATCGCTTTAGTTGTCATTGCAAGTGTAATTTCTTGTAATAATAAGCGTAAACCTCAAGTACAATACATGCCAGATATGTATGTATCTGTACCTTATGATGCAAATGGTGCAGATGGTTTAAACGGAAAAATGGTTGATAGAAAACCAGTTGCTGGTACTGTTAGTAGAAACGGTATTGTAGCTTATGATATTCCTGATACAAACGAAGGATATGAAAAAGCAAAAGCAGAGTTAAAAAATCCATTACCTATCAATGAAGTAAATTTAGAAAAAGGTAAAGAGTTATACGGAATTTATTGTGCTTCTTGTCACGGAACAAAAGGTGATGGAAACGGAGTATTATCTCAAAGAGATAAATTTAACGGAATTCCAAATTACAAGGATAGAGAGTTAACACCAGGAAATATTTACCATGTTATAATGTATGGTAAAAACTTAATGGGGTCTCATGCATCACAATTACAGTACAAAGAGCGTTGGCAAGTTGTACAGTACGTAGAAAAGTTAAGAAGCGAATTAAAATAAGTCTATAATAGATAGTTAAGATATGTACCAGTTTTCAGGAAAATTAAAAATGCTTGCTATTGTTTTAATGGCTGTAGGTCTTTTAGGAACAGGCTATAGTTTCTGGTCTGCACCAAAGACATTAGAACAAGCAAAAGAAATTTTAGCAAAACAAGATGCTCACCATGGAGGTGGTCACGATGCTGCTGACTCTCATCATGGAGAAGAAAAAGCACATACTGAAGAAACTAAAACTGAAGCACATGCTGAAGTTGAAAAACATTCAGAAGAATCAAAAACAGAAGAGCATACTGCTGATAGTACAGCAACACATGCCGTAGCAGATTCTACTCATGTAAAAGATGCTCATAAAGAAGAAGCAACAGCACATGTTGTTGAAACTAAAGAAGCTCATACTAATACAGCTCACGCTGAAGATCATGATGCTCATGCAGAACATGCTTTTCATCAAATGCAAAACCGCCCTTGGGCAGCTTTCTTTGTTGCCTTATTATTCTTTTTAGGAGTTACATTATTAGTATTAGCATTCTATGCAATTCAAAGAGTAGCACAAGCAGGTTGGTCTGTAGTATTATTTAGAGTAATGGAAGCAATCACAGCTAATATGCATTATGTAAGTGCAATTATGTTTGTATTCTTAATTGCTACATTTATGCAAATGAATCATTTATTTCCTTGGATGGGAGAAGGTGTTGTAGATCCTACAAGTCCTAACTACGATCCTATTATCGATGGTAAGAAATGGTATTTAAATACTCCAGGATGGTTAATGAGAAGTATCTTCTATTTATTAGTTTGGAATGCTTACCGTTTCTTTATTAGAAGAGATTCTATTAAACAAGATAATGGAGATTTAAAATTACATAAGAGAAACTACAATATTTCTGTAATCTTCTTATTCTTATTTATGATTACTGAATCTATGATGTCTTGGGATTGGATTATGGGAATTGACCCACACTGGTTCTCTACATTATTCGGATGGTATGTTTTAGCTACTTTCTTAGTATCAGCTTTAACAACAATTGCTTTTGTAACTATTTACTTACGTTCAAAAGGAGCTTTACCGTTTGTAAACGATAGTCACATTCACGATTTAGCAAAATACATGTTTGGTTTCTCAGTATTCTGGACATACTTATGGTTCGCTCAGTTTATGTTAATATGGTATGCTGATATGCCAGAAGAAACGACTTACTACTTATTACGTTTTAATGAGTATAAGTTACCTTTCTTAGCAATGGTAGGAATGAATTTTATCTTCCCAGTATTATTATTAATAAACAGTGATTTTAAGAGTATTCCTTGGTTTGTAGTAATCGGAGGTGTTGTAATCTTATTAGGTCACTACGTAGATTTATTCGTAATGATTATGCCTGGTACTGTAGGTGCTCAATGGGGATTAGGAATAGGTGAAGTTAGTGGTATATTATTCTTTTTAGGATTGTTTATCTATGCTACATTTAGTGCATTTGCTAAAGCAGATCCAATAGCAAAAGGAAACCCTTTCTTACAAGAGAGTGAATCGTACCATTACTATAATATCGAACACAGAGGAGAAGATAGTAACCACCATTAATAAAAAGAATTAATAAACAATAATAGTTTAGATAATATGCTCGCTTTATTTTATATTTTCATAGCAGTTGCAATAGGAGTTAGTTTTTGGCAAATTACTCGCATAATGAACTTTCGTTCAGTAATTGCTACTGATAAAGACAACGAAACACAAGGTAAATTAGCCATAGGATTTTTAGCATTCCTATACGCAATGATGATTTACTGTTTAATAGCAATGAACGTAATAATGTTACCAGAAGCTGCTTCGTTAGAAGGAGAACACGATGATAACTTATTCAATATTACATTTTGGTTAATTGGTATCGTACAATTCGCTATGCAATTCTTAATTTTCTTCTTTACGTATAAGTATAGAGGTAAAAAAGACCAAAAAGCTTTATTCTATGCAGATAGCCATAAATTAGAGTTAATCTGGACAGTCATACCGGCAGTAACAATTGTATTATTAATTGGATATGGTTTATGGGCATGGAACAACATTATGTATGTTGGTGATGATGAAAACCCAATTGAAATTGAAGTATATTCAAGACAATTCGATTGGCAAGCTCGTTATGCAGGTGCAGATAATCAGTTAGGTTTAGGAAATGTAAACTTTATTAAAGGTATTAATTCTATGGGAGTTGATATGTCTGATCCTAATGCTCAAGATGATAAAAAAGTTACTGAATTAGTTTTACCAAAAGGCAAGAAAATATTATTCAAATTCCGTTCTCAAGACGTATTACACTCAGCTTATATGCCTCACTTTAGAGCGCAGATGAACTGTGTACCAGGTATGGTAACTCAATTTGCATTCACACCTAAGTACACGACTGCAGAAATGCGTGAAAAGCAAGAAGTAATAGATAAAACGGCTGGAATTAACAAGATTAGAAAAGCAAAAGGAGAAGATCCTTATGAGTTTGATTATTTGTTACTTTGTAATAAAATTTGTGGTGCATCTCACTACAATATGCAAATGAAAATTACAGTCGTAGAACCAGCTGAATACGACAAGTGGTTATCAGAACAAAAAACATTAGCTCAAGTTATTAAATAAGATATTTTTTAAAAGTATATAAAGATATAGATTATGTCAGATCATCATCACAAAGAAACATTTGTAACTAAATACATCTTCAGTCAAGATCATAAAATGATCTCGAAGCAGTTCCTAGTAACCGGTATATTTATGGGTATTATAGGAGGGTTTATGTCTATGTTATTCCGTTTACAAATCGCATGGCCAGAAAAATCGTTTTCGATTATTGAAGCATTTTTAGGTTCTCATCAAACAGATGGAATTATGGACCCTGATATGTACCTAGCATTGGTTACAATTCACGGTACAATAATGGTATTCTTTGTATTAACAGCAGGTTTAAGTGGTACATTTTCAAACTTATTAATTCCATTACAAATTGGAGCTCGCGATATGGCATCTGGGTTCTTAAATATGGTTTCTTACTGGTTGTTTTTCTTATCATCAGTAATCATGGTAGTTTCATTATTTGTTGAAGCAGGACCAGCATCTGCAGGATGGACAATATATCCACCGTTATCAGCATTACCACAAGCTATTCCAGGATCGGGTACAGGTATGACATTATGGTTAGTATCTATGGCTATTTTTATTGCATCTTCATTAATCGGGTCATTAAACTATATCGTAACTATTTTAAACTTACGTACAAAAGGAATGAAAATGACGCGTTTACCATTAACAATGTGGGCGTTCTTTATTACAGCTATTATTGGTGTAATTTCATTCCCAGTATTATTATCTGCAGCTTTATTATTAATTTTAGATAGAAGTTTCGGTACGTCATTCTTTTTATCAGATATCTTTATTTCAGGTGAAGTATTACACTACCAAGGTGGATCGCCAGTATTATTCGAACACTTATTTTGGTTCTTAGGTCACCCTGAAGTATATATTATATTATTACCTGCATTAGGTATTACTTCTGAAATTATTTCTACCAATGCTCGTAAGCCAATTTTTGGTTACCGCGCAATGATTGGATCTATTATGGCAATTGCATTTTTATCTACAATTGTATGGGGTCACCACATGTTTATCTCAGGAATGAACCCATTCTTAGGATCTGTGTTTACTTTTACAACAGTATTAATTGCAATTCCATCGGCAGTAAAAGCATTTAATTATGTAACTACTCTATGGAAAGGTAACTTACAATTAAATCCAGCAATGTTATTCTCTATCGGATTAGTATCAACATTCGTAACAGGAGGTTTAACAGGATTAGTTTTAGGAGATTCGGCATTAGATATTAATGTACACGATACATATTTCGTAGTTGCTCACTTCCACTTAGTAATGGGTGTATCTGCGTTATTAGGAATGTTTGCAGGTGTGTACCACTGGTTCCCAAAAATGTATGGTAGAATGATGAACAAAACATTAGGATATTGGCATTTTTGGTTAACAATCATTACTGCTTACGGAGTATTCTTCCCAATGCACTTTGTTGGTTTAGCAGGTTTACCTCGTCGTTACTATACAAATTCAAACTTCCCAATGTTTGATGATTTAGTTGAGATTAATGTATTTATGACGGTAATGGCTATCATTGGAGGAGCTGCTCAGTTAATTTTCTTAGCAAACTTCTTTATCTCAATTTACAGAGGGCAAAAAGCAACTCAGAACCCATGGAATTCTAATACGTTAGAATGGACTACTCCAGTAGAACACATCCACGGTAACTGGCCAGGGGCAATTCCTGAAGTTCATAGATGGGCTTATGATTATAGTAAGACAGATGAAAACGGTGAATATGTACACGGAAAAGATTTCGTATTACAAACAACACCTTTATTAGACGGAGAAGAACCATCTTAAAAACTTGTCACCCAAAATAGGATGACAATTATTTATAAAATTTATAAAAGCCAGAGAATTTAAATTCTTTGGCTTTTTATTGTATATAAGGGGTTAATTGTTTTAATGTTAATATTTAAATGAGTTCTTTTATTATTGTATGTATTTACTAACTATTTAACTAATTGTTTAAGTTCTTTCTGTTGGTGCGTTTATAAATCAAAGCCTCTTATTTTTGTATTCTATTAATACGCTCAGGTAATGCGTTTTGCAATAATCATATGCATAAGTGATTGATGGTTTTACTTTGTTTTTTAATAATGATATCTTTTTATAAATAGTAGAAAACAATATTGATTATCTTAAAATTCTATCATTGTATTTAATAGAAGGTTTTAATCGCCTAATTCTTTCTCTTTAGAATTTGGTATTTGATGCAGAGTAGGGTCATTCCAGTGTAAGGAATCATATTTATATAGCTATAACTAAAACACTATTTTTACCTTAAACCTCAATGGTTATGTCTGTTTTTTCTATTTTTATTCCTATCGTTGCTATAATTTTAGTGTTTTTGATTTTCTTTCTTGTTAGAAAAATTTTATACATCTCTTTTTTCATCAACAAAAACACACATCAAATTAAATTATTTTTAACTCATTATTTTTTTCTCTATCTTTAACAGAAAGAGAAAGTTATGCTGGTAAAAGTTTACGGAAGTGCTGTATTTGGTATTGAAGCAACTACAATAACTGTAGAAGTTAATATTGATAAAGGTATTGGCTATCATTTAGTAGGTTTGCCAGACAATGCTGTTAGAGAAAGCTCTTATCGAATTTCAGCAGCTTTACAGAATATTGGATATAAACTACCAGGTAAAAAGATAATCATCAATATGGCACCTGCTGATATAAAAAAAGAAGGTGCTTCTTATGATGTTACAATTGCGATGGGAATCCTTGCTGCTTCCAATCAAATTAAATCAGAAAATATAAATCAATACGTTATTATGGGGGAACTATCTCTCGACGGAAGCCTACAACCCATAAAAGGTGCATTACCTATTGCAATAAAAGCCCGAGAAGATGGATTCAAAAATTTTATACTACCTAAAGAAAATGCAAAAGAAGCCGCAATTGTAAATGATTTAAATGTATATGGAGTTGATAATATTACAGAAGTAATCAACCATTTTAATGAAGATGAATTACTTAAACCAACCATTATTGATACTCGTGCAGAATTTTACAAACAAGTTGATTTTCCTGAGTTTGATTTTTCTGATGTAAAAGGGCAAGAGAGTATAAAACGTTGTATGGAAATCGCAGCAGCAGGCGGACATAATATTATTCTTATTGGTCCACCAGGAGCAGGAAAAACTATGCTTGCTAAACGGTTACCTTCTATATTACCGCCAATGACTTTACATGAGGCTTTAGAAACCACTAAAATACATTCAGTTGTAGGTAAGGTCTCTAATTCTGGACTTATGTACCAACGTCCTTTTAGAAATCCGCATCATTCTTGTTCAGACATTGCTTTAATTGGCGGTGGAAATAACCTACCACAACCAGGAGAAATATCGTTAGCGCACAATGGAGTGTTATTCTTAGATGAATTACCAGAATTTAAGCGTGGTGCTTTAGAAGTGATGAGACAACCCTTAGAAGACAGAGAAGTAACCATATCGAGAGCTCGTTTTACCGTAAATTACCCAAGTAGTTTTATGTTAGTGGCAAGTATGAACCCAAGCCCCTCTGGTTATTTTAACGATGCGGATTCACCTTTAACTTCATCACCAGCAGAAATGCAACGTTATTTAAGTAAAATATCTGGACCTTTATTAGATCGTATTGATATCCATATCGAAGTAACTCCTGTTCCTTTTGATAAATTAACTGAAGAACGAAAAGGAGAATCATCAGTAGAAATTAGAAAACGAGTTACTGCTGCAAGAGAAATTCAATCAGAACGATTTAAAGAGTTTGAAAATATTCATTACAACGCACAAATGAGTGTAAAACAAATTCGAGAATTCTGTAAATTATCCAACGAAAGTAAAAGCTTATTAAAAACAGCAATGGAGAAACTAAACCTATCGGCTAGAGCTTATGACAGAATTTTAAAAGTTTCAAGAACAATTGCCGATTTAAATGCATCAAAAGAAATAACTTCTGATGATATTGCTGAAGCAATTCAATATAGAAGCTTAGATAGAGAGGGGTGGTTAGGATAAATCGTTAAAAAACTTTGCCATAAAAGATAATTGCGTAATTTAGTAGACTATTAAAGCAATAATTAAACTTACCTAAAATGAAAAAAATAGTTTGCTTAATGGCTGTAGCCATAGCTATGATTTCGTGTAAAAAGGAACAAAATAACTTTGTTACTTTTTCTGGAAAAATCACTAACAAAAATTCAGATTCAGTTGTCATTTCAAATCCTCAATTCAAATTTAAAAGAGTTATTAAAGTTGATGAAAACGGGATGTTTAAAGACACTATGAATGTTAAAAATGGTTTTTATCGTTTATTTGACGGAACTGAATATGCAACATTATATTTAAAAAACGGAGCAGACATCAATATGACTCTAGATTCTAAAGAGTTTGATGAAACTATTACTTATACTGGTGAAGGAGCCTCAGAAAGTAATTTTATTGCAAAATCATCATTATTGCAAGAAGAATTATTTAATGATAAAACACTTTTCGATTTACCAAAAGCAGATTTCGATGCAAAGATGAATAATTTCGTAAGTGATTTTGATAAAAGAGTTGCTGATCCTAAATTAGATTCTACTTTTGTTGCTTTTCAAAAGAAAAACATAACTGGTTTAACAAAATACATAAACAAAACTTATGCAGATAAATTATTTTTAGCTACGAACTTAGCTAAAGGTATGGCTTCTCCTAAGTTTACAAATTATGAAAACATTAAAGGAGGAACAACTTCTTTAGATGATTTAAAAGGTAAATATGTATATGTAGATGTTTGGGCTACTTGGTGTAATCCTTGTAAAAGAGAAATTCCTTTTTTACAAAAAGTTGAGAAGCAATATCACGGTAAAAATATTGAATTTGTAAGTATGTCTGTTGATCAGAAAAAAGACCATGATGCTTGGGTAAAAATGGTTGCTGACAAACAATTAACAGGTATTCAATTATTTGCAGATAGCGATTGGAACTCTAAATTTGTTACAGATTATAGAATTACAGGTATTCCTCGTTTTATCTTAATAGATCCAGAAGGAAATATTGTAGATGCAAACGCACCTAGACCATCTAACCCAAAATTAATTGAGTTATTTGATTCTTTAAAAATATAATTGAATTTAACATTTAATCAATAAAAAACCCGCAATTGCGGGTTTTTTCATCTTGTATTTTGATTCTAAAAATATTGAATCTTAATTTTAGTATCTATAATGCTCTGGCTTATATGGTCCTTCAATAGTTACACCAATATAAGAAGCTTGTTCTTCACGTAGCTCTGTTAATTCAACACCAATTTTAGCTAAGTGTAATTTTGCTACTTTCTCATCTAAATGCTTTGGTAGCATATATACTTCGTTTTCGTATGCATCACGGTTAGTCCATAATTCAATTTGAGCCAACGTTTGGTTTGTAAATGAATTAGACATTACAAAACTTGGGTGACCTGTTGCACATCCTAAGTTTACTAAACGTCCTTCTGCTAAAATGATAATATCATTCCCGTTTACGTTATATTTATCAACCTGAGGTTTAATAGTATCTTTAGTATCACCATACTTTTCGTTTAACCAAGCCATATCAATCTCATTATCGAAGTGACCAATGTTACAAACGATAGCTTTATCTTTCATTGCTTCAAAATGATGTCCTTGAACGATGTCTTTGTTTCCTGTAGTTGTAATAATAATATCAGAATTACCAACAACAGTTTCTAATTTCTTTACTTCGAAACCATCCATTGCAGCTTGTAACGCACAAATAGGATCAATTTCAGTAACAGTAACGATAGAACCAGCACCTTTAAAAGAAGCCGCTGTACCTTTACCTACATCACCATAACCACAAACAGTTACACGCTTACCTGCTAACATAATATCAGTTGCTCTACGAATTGCATCAACTGCAGATTCTTTACATCCGTATTTGTTATCAAATTTAGATTTAGTTACAGAATCGTTTACATTAATTGCTGGCATTGGTAAAGTTCCTGCTTTTACTCTATCGTATAAACGGTGAACTCCAGTAGTTGTTTCTTCAGATAAACCATTAATTCCAGCAGCTAACTCAGGGTACTTATCTAATACCATGTTTGTTAAATCTCCACCATCATCTAAAATTAAGTTTAATGGCTTTTTATCTTCTCCAAAGAATAAAGTTTGTTCAATACACCAATCAAACTCTTCTTCGGTCATATCTTTCCAAGCATACACAGGTGTTCCAGCAGCAGCAATTGCAGCAGCAGCTTGATCTTGTGTAGAAAAAATATTACAAGAACTCCAAGTTACTTCAGCACCTAAAGCTTGTAAAGTTTCAATTAAAACCGCAGTTTGAATCGTCATGTGTAAACATCCTGCAATTCTTGCTCCTTTTAATGGTTGCTCATCTTTATATTCTTCTCTTAAAGACATTAATCCTGGCATTTCAGCTTCTGCCAATTTAATCTCTTTTCTTCCCCAATCAGCTAAAGAAATATCTTTAACTTTAAAAGGTACGTATGTAGCGGTATTTGTGCTCATATTTATGTATATTTATGTATCTAAATTTTTGAGTCGCAAAATTACGAAATAACTTTCTAAAATATGCCTATTCACAAAACATTAACGGTAAACGAAACCTGTAAAGTATTGATTTGGAAGATTGAAGAATCTTTTGAAAATTTATCTGAAGGAATAGTACTTACTAAAAACAATCAAGACCGTGTTGATGGTATGAAATCTGATTTGCATCGAAGAGGTTTTTTAAGCGTTCGACATTTACTAAAAGAAGTAGGATATACCGATGCTGATTTAGTATATGATGAATATGGAAAACCCCATTTAAAAGATGGTAAATTTATTTCGATTACACACTCATTTACTTTTTCAGGTATCATTATTTCTGATGAACGACCTGTTGGGATAGACATTGAAAAACAACGCGATAAAATTTTAAAAATAGCTCACAAATTCACACCTATTGAGGAATATAAATCCATTGCAAATCACGATGCTTTGGTTAGTAAATTAACTATTGTTTGGGGAGCGAAAGAAAGTTTATATAAAATTTACGGAAAGAAAAAATTACTCTTTTTAGAAAATATTTATATTGAAGATTTTTCTTTTGAAACCAACCAAACTACAGGTAAAATATTATATGAAGGACAAACCTCTGAATATGATATTCAGTTTTTAGAAACCGAAGGTTTTACTTGTGTGTATGCAAGTTAGTTTTGGTATGAGTTTTGATTTTGTTCTACTCATAATTTGAAAAATGAATTACTATGAAATTACAATACTTGTTACTTGTTAGTCTAACAATTTTATTATTCAATTGTAAAACAGATAAATTAAAACCATTTATTCCCAAAAACCACTTAGAAAGTTTTCAAACTGAAAAATCTCAGTTTTTTGATTTAGATACACTAGGGTTTAAAAAAATTATTGGGAAGCACGGTACACAAATTATTTATCACAGAGATTTGTTTGACTTAAAAGAAACTGACACAATACAATTGGAGTTAATCGAATTATATGATTATAATGAAATCTTATATCGTAATATTCAAACATTAACCACTGATAATAAATTATTAGAAACTTCTGGTGTTTTAAAAATTGTGTTTACTTCAAATGGGAAAGAAATTAAACTTAAAAAAGGAGAAAAACTAATAGTATATCCCCCAAAAGGTAAGTTAAAAGACAACAATATTTTCTTATCAAAAACAGATTCATTAGGAAATATTAAATGGGATATAACAAATCAAGATTATAATTTATTTTCAATACATCTTGGAGGAGGTATTTGGGCTGATAAAATCATAAAAACAGATTCTATTGAGTATTATAGAAGGATGAATATTAAAACCTCAGGATCAGAAACCTTTAATTCATATTCATCCTTAGCTAAAAACAAAGAAAATGTTGATTCTTTTATATTAGATAACATAAATACAAACTGGGTAAATATTGATAAACTGGTCAATATCAATTCAAACTTAAATTTTGAACTGACTAGTACAAGTGATGAGTTCTCAGGATTTGATATTTATGTTGTTTATAAAAATTTTGCTTCCTTTATTTATTATTCTAGGTTTAAAAGCGAGTTAATATTTAACGATATACCTATAACTGAAGAAACCTTCATGATAGTTCTTTGTCAAAAAAACAACGAAATTTTTCATGATAGATTATTACTAAATAACATCAGTAATAATTCAAAAATCAGCTTAAACCTTAAGAAAATTTCAAAAGAAAAACTAAAAAGTCTATTTTAATAAATAGCCTTTATATTTGTTCTCTAATTATTTTACAATGAAAATATCCGTTGAGTTAACATTAACTCCACTTCAAAACGAATTCGAAGAACCAATTATCAACTTTATAAAAAAGTTAAGAGCATCAGACCTAACTGTACTTGAAAATCCATTAAGTACGCAAGTGTATGGTGAATATGATAAAGTAATGCAGGTCTTAACTACCGAAATAAAAGAAGCCTTTGAATTGATAGATAAAGGTTTATTATTAATGAAAATTGTAAAATCTGATCGTAGCAATTATGAACCAACTTTTTGATTTTTTCCTTGCTTCTTACCAAAGTAAACCTGCTTCTATTATTATCATTGAAGCTATAATATTTGTGTTTGGTATTATTAGTGTGTGGTATGCTAAAAAAGAAATCATACTTGTATATCCTACAGGTTTAATTGCTACCATATTATCTGTCTATTTATTATTTAAAGATAGATTGATTGGAGATATGATGATGAATTTTTACTTCTCAATCATGAGTATTTATGGTTGGTGGAACTGGAGTAGAAAAAAAGAAGACAAATACATTGTTCCTATTTCAAGAACTAATACTCAAGAAAAAATCATAGGATTCATATTATTTATATTAACAGTATTTATTACTTTTTTAGTTTATAAATCATCCGGAGTTAAAATAGAATCTTCTAATTACATAGATATGATTACTTCTGGTATGTTTTTTACAGGAATGTGGTACATGGCAAAAAAGAAGTTAGAAAATTGGACTCTTTGGATTATTGCTGATATCATAACTGTTCCGTTATACGCATATCGCGGTTGGGGAATGTTATCTTTACAATACTTAATTTTTACAATTTTAGCTATTCAAGGTTATTTAGCATGGAAAAAAAGCTTAGTCAAAAAAGCATCAACCTTGTAAAGGTTGTTTTATTTGGTCCAGAAAGCACAGGAAAGACTACGCTTTCTCGTCAGCTTGCACGTCATTACAATACAGTTTGGGCTCCAGAATTTGCTCGTGATTATTTGCAAGAAAAATGGAATAACGAACGTAAAATTTGTGAACAAGAAGATATTCTTCCGATTGCTGAAGGTCAAATTCAGTTAGAAAACGATTTAGCTAAAAAAGCTGATAAGTTATTAATTTGTGATACTGACTTATTAGAAACCAAAGTGTATTCAGAAGAATATTATGGTGGATTTGTAGATCCGAAACTTGACGAAGCTGCTATAGAAAACTCCTATGACATTTACTTTTTAACCTATATAGATACTCCCTGGGAAGAAGACGATTTACGTGATCGTCCTGAACAGAGGCTTGAAATGTTTAATGCTTTTGAAAATACTTTAAAAAAGCATAATCGTCCGTATGTTTTATTAAAAGGAGACAAAGAAACTCGTTTTAAAAAAGCCACTGAAATTATTGATAAACTAATCGCATCTAAAGAAAATTTATATTCATACTCTGATACTTTGATTGATTTAGATTTGCATTTTCTACATCAAAATACGGATGTAAGTAACCTACCTTCTTAATTGTGAACAAAGAAATTTTATTTAAAGAGTTACAATTTAAAGCAGTTCGAAGTTCAGGTGCTGGTGGGCAACATGTAAACAAGGTTTCCTCTAAAGTAGAACTTTCTTTTAACGTTTTACTTTCTGAAGGTTTAACTGATGAAGAGAAAGCAATACTTAACAAAAACATAAAAAATCGACTTACTAAAGATGGATTTTTATTACTGTCAAGTGGAGAAACACGTTCTCAACACAGAAACAAAGAGTTGGTTATAAAACGTTTTTTTGAGTTAATTACTTTAAAATTAATCAAGAAAAAAACAAGAAAAGCTTCTAAACCAACAAAAGCATCAATAAAAAGAAAGGCTGAAAATAAAAGGCGAAATGCTCTTAAAAAATCGCTACGTAAAAAACCTAACATTGACTAACACTATTGCTTTTTAATTTTATCACTTTTGCATTATTACTATGTTTTGAAGTGTCAATCTGAATTTATTTCAGAATCTTATCATTCAAAAAATCAAGCATATATAATAAGAACCTGAAACAAGTTTAGGTTAACGAATAATTTTTTATCACTTCTTTGTGTTCTATTCTAAAAATCTGTTATACATTTGCTGCGTTCTCGTAAAGGGGTGCCTAATATCGGCTGAGATCATACCCAATGAACCTAGAACAGGTAATGCTGTTTAGGGAAATGAACGTCACTATAAAAATGTTTAAAGTAATCTTTTCAAGATTACTCGAATATTTTTATACGGCACACTAATTATTCAATTTTAAACATAGAATAATTACCTCTTTTTATTCGATTTTATTTTATAAAAAATGAGACCGATGTCTTTTATTAAACAAGTGAAGATAGTAGCTTTTTTAATGGTATTATTTGCAACCTTAACCGCAAATGCACAAGATTACATTTTAGCTGGTAAAGTAGTTAACAACAAACAAGAACCTTTAGTTGGCGCAACTGTTGCTGTTAAACAATTACAAAAAGGAACTTCAACTGATTTTGAAGGAACCTTTAAATTAAACTTAACTAAAGGTAAACACACTATTGAGGTTTCTTATGTTGGTTATAAAACCTTAACTCAAAAAGTTGATATCACATCAAACCAAACCATTACTTTAAAATTAGTTTCTGATGAAAACGTATTAGACGAAGTTTTAGTTTCAGCAGTTCGAGTAAAATCGGATGCTCCTGTAACCCATTCAAACTTATCTAAAAAAGAAATTGCTAAACGTAATTTAGGACAAGACATCCCTATGTTATTAAACTATTTACCTTCGGTAACTTCTTCTTCTGATGCTGGTGCTGGTGTTGGATACACTTATATTCGTGTTCGTGGTTCAGATGCTTCTCGTGTAAATGTTACCGTGAATGGTATACCTTATAACGATGCAGAAAGCCAAGGTACATTTTGGGTAAATATGGGAGATTTTGCTTCATCAACTCAAAGTTTACAATTACAACGAGGTGTTGGTACATCAACCAATGGTTCGGGAGCTTTCGGTGCAAGTTTAAACATTTTAACGGATGCTGTTGCTGAAGAAGCTGGTGGAGAAATTTCTAACTCTTTCGGTTCTTTCGGAACAAGAAAACACACCGTAAAGTTTACTACAGGAAAAGTAAACGATCATTTTGAGTTTGCAGGTCGTTTATCTAACATTTACTCTGATGGATATGTAGATAGAGCTTTTACCGATTTAAAATCATATTTCTTACAAGGAAGTTATACTGACGATAATACGCTTATTAAAGCCTTAGCTTTTGGAGGTGAAGAAAAAACATATCAAGCTTGGTATGGTTTAGATGCAAATCAATTAAAGGAAAATCGTCGCCAGAATCCTTATACTTATGATAATGAAACCGATAATTATTGGCAAGATCATTATCAACTACATTGGAACGAAAAATTATCTAACACTTGGTCATTTAATCTTGGTCTAAACTATACCAAAGGAAAAGGGTATTTCGAACAATTTAAAGGTGGTAGCGCAGTCTCAAAATATAATGGTATTGTAGTAGACACAGATGTAGATGATTGGGGGACACCAGTTACCGATTTAATTGTACGCCGTTGGTTAGATAACGATTTTTATGTTGGTAATTTAAACTTCACCTACAAAAAAGATAATTTAGAAATTATTTCTGGAGGTTCGTACAGCAACTATACCGGAGATCATTTTGGTGAAGTTATTTGGGCACAACAATTCGCTCTTAATAAAAATATTAGAGATCGTTACTATTTTAGTGATGCTACTAAAAATGATATTAGTGTTTTTTCTAAGGCCACATTTAATGTGTTAAAAGATTTGAAAGCTTTTGTTGATCTTCAAGGGAGGTTTATTAACTATAAAACTGATGGGTTAACATCAGATAGAGATCCACTAAATATTGACACTGATTTTAGTTTTTTTAATCCTAAAATTGGCTTTACGTATACTATTAACAAAGAACATAGTATATATGCTTCTTATGCTCGAGCTAATAGAGAACCTAATCGAGATGATTTTCAAAATGGAGTTGGTGTTAAACAAGAAACCTTAAACGATTTCGAGTTAGGTTGGCGTTTAAACAACAAAACTATCCAATTAAATACGAACCTATACTACATGCAATATGATAATCAATTAATTCAAACTGGTGGATTAAATGATGTGGGTGAGTATTTACGAGAGAATGTAAAAGACAGCTATCGTTTAGGTTTAGAAATTGATGCAAACATTAATATCTCTGATAAGTTTACTATAAATCAAAACCTAACATTAAGCAGTAATAAAATTAAAAACTTTATTTTAGATAGAGATGGAAAGCAAAAAAATATTGGAACTACAAACATTGCTTTTTCTCCAAATCTAATTACGAGCAATGCTCTTATTTTTAAGCCTATAAATAATTTACAGATGACATTATTCTCTAAATTTGTTGACTCTCAATATTTAAGTAATACTGATACTGAAGCTTCTAAATTGGATAGTTATTTTGTAAGTGATTTTAATGTTAGTTATGAATTAGATCTAAATAAAATATTTAAATCTGTTGTTTTTACAGGGTTGATTAACAATGTTTTTAATAAAGAATATGTAGATAGAGGATATACATATTTAAACAATTGGAGTGGTCCAACTTCTTTTGAAGTGCAAGGTTATTATCCACAAGCTACCAGAAACTTTTTATTAGGAGCTACATTGAAATTTTAAATAAGGGAAAAGTGCTATGAAAAACCTCCAAGTTTAATTACTTGGAGGTTTTTTTTAGTTTAATCAGGCTTCTATTTTTTTCTATAATAAAAGTAAGAACAAAAAGTATATAGTTAATCTAGCTTCAAATTTATTGAAAACATTGTAAAAGCACCGTGTTTTTGCTCTTGCTTTTTTAGTTGAAAAACACGAACTTCGCTAACTCCTGATATAAGTCATTGAAACGAACTCATATCATTAAAGTTAGCCCTAATTTAACCAAAATTCATTTTTTGCAATAATTTTTCATTTTTTGAGTTTTGTTTGTATATTTGCAAACCAAAACCGATAAAAATGATATTAGAATTTAGTGTTGAAAATTTTCTTTCTTTTAAAGATTTACAAACACTTAGTATGGTCGGAGTTAAATCATTCAAGGAACACGAAGAAACAAATACGTTCATACTTGACGACAAGCATAAAGTATTAAAATCTGCTGCGATTTATGGTAATAATGCAAGTGGTAAAAGTAATTTTATAGACGCTATTGGCTTTATGCGTTTGTTTGTTCAATTCTCTTTCCGAGATGCATTATCTGATGAAGAAGAAAAAAGAAAAATTCCTTATGAACGCTTTAAATTAAGTACTGAAACTGATAATGAACCTAGTTTCTTTGAAATGATATTTACTATTAATGGTAAAAAATATCGCTATGGATTTGAAATTACTGAAGACGAAGTAATTAGTGAATGGCTGTTCCATACTACTTCAAAAGAGACTTTTCTCTTCAAGAGAGAAGGCGAGAAATTTGACGTAAATAAAAGTTCTTTTGAAGAAGGAATTGACCTTACAAAAAGAACTAGACCAAATGTTTTATTCTTAACACTAGTTGCACAATTAAATGGTCAAATTTCAAACGAAGTTGTTGATTGGTTTAAAGATTTAAATGTAATTAGTGGGATACACGATAGAGGTTATAAGCGGTACACTATCAATAAACTTAAGAAGGATAACAAATTTTCGAAATGGTTGTCTTCGTTTGTTGAATTTTTAGAAATTTCAAAGCTGACAACTGATGAGGAAACTGTAAATCAATCTGAACTAGAGGAGCTAAAAGAAAAAGAGAAAGATGAAGAATTAATCAATTTTTTATCATCACTTCAAAAACTTCAAGCTAAACAGACCAAAAGGGATAAACTAATAACTTGGCATCGTAAATATGATGAAAATAAAATCCTTGTCGACACTGTACCTTTTGATTTTGAATCAAACGAATCCGAAGGAACTAAAAAATTAATTTATCTTTTAGGACCTTGGTTCGACACTTTAAATAATGGAAAAGTCTTATTGGTGGACGAATTAGACTCTAGATTACATTCATCTTTAGTTCTAAAACTTGTAGAGTTTTTTCATCAAGAAAACACAACAAATGCACAACTTATTTTTGCTGTCCACAATACTTCAATATTAAATTATAACGTACTGAGAAGAGACCAAATTTGGTTTATAGATAAAAATCAATTTGGCTGTTCTGAATTATACTCTTTAGCAGATTTCAAATCTGAAAAAGTTAGAAAAAAATCAGCATTTGATAAGAATTATTTAGAAGGAAAATACGGAGCAATACCATTTTTCTCGGAGTCTAATCCAATAATTCAGGATTAATGGGTAGGCGAGATAAATTCAAAAGTAGAAGTAAAAGTTCCTATTCAAGAAAACCGAAGAGTTTACCCGATAAACTTGGTACTAAAGAAAGGTTTATCGTATTTAGCTTTAAAGACTTTGACAGAAATCAAGGGCAGTCATTTAAAGATTGGGAAACAGACGAACTACTTGCTTTGGCAGTTGAAAAATTATCGCAAATTTCTAATTTGACAATGAGCCAAGCTTTACAACAACAAATAATCAAGATATACACCAAAGTAGATTTTCCACCGAATTCAGATTTCATTCATCCAAAACACGTAAAAGAAGATGTGAAATGGGCATCCTTTCATATTCAAGGTAAAGAGTGTATCATCGGATATGTTGAGGATAATATTTTTTATATAGTTTTCTTAGACAAAGACCATAAGTTTTGGATAACAGAGAAGAAAAATACGTGAGAAAAACTAGGGCTAACAATGTATAAAAATAATAGCGGTTTAATCGCTCAATCGAAAGTAAGTAAATATAAAAAAGGTCTGTGTTTAACCGAAAAGTAAATGGGTGTAAATCCGCTACTATTCTTATACGAGACCGTCAGCGAAACATAAAAAAATCCCAAGTTAAAAACTCGGGATTTTTTTATTTATTTACTTTACCTACTGCACAACTTACATATGATTTTGCTTTGTGTAATACCGTATTTTTATCTCCAACTTCTGGATATCCTAGTTTAGATAATTTTTCTTTTACTAAAACTAAAGTTGCTTTATTAGTAATTAAAGTTACTAACGAATTTTTTACATCAACATTTACGTTTTCTGTACCTTTTATCGAATTTAATCCGTTAATAATTGTGTTAGCACAACCACCACATTTTAAGTTTTCTATATAAATTTCTTGCTTCATTTTACTTGTTTTTTTCTTCCCAAGCCATATAACCTCCTAAAACATTATAAGGCGTAAATCCGTTTTTTAATAATATCTCTGATGCTATTTTACTTCTACCTCCCGAGCGGCAATAAATATATACTGGTTTCGATTTATCTAACTTTTCTATGGCTAGTTTCTCAAAATTATCAGCTGTTACATTTATTTTTATTGCGTTGTCAATAATACCATCAGCCCATTCATCTGAAGTTCTAACATCTATTAATTGAACATCTTTATCGTTATTTAATACAACCTGTAAATCTTCAATTGTAATATCTACTATTCCTTCGTTTTTAGGTTTGCATGAAGAAATAACACTAACAGCGACTATTAAAAAAAGTACAATTTTTTTCATTTTATATTATTTTAACGTTGATGGACAAACCATTTCTGTTCTTTGAATATTTGTTTTTTTAATTGCTCCATAACCACCAGCTACATCAATCACATTATGATATCCTCTCGCCTTTAAAATAGAAGCTGCGATTACCGAACGATATCCGCCAGCACAGTGAATATAAAAATCTTCTTCTGTAGGGAACTCTTCGATATGATCATTTAAAAAATCTAACGGAGTACTTGGTACATCAACAATATGTTCGTTTGCATACTCTCCTGGTTTACGTGCATCAAAAACTTTTGCGTTATTGTTTATGGCTTCTTCTAAATTATCAGCTGTAACCGAGCGCAAAGTATCTACTTCTTTACCTGATGCCTTCCAAGTATCAAAACTACCATCTAAATATCCTAAAACATTATCAAAACCTACACGAGATAATCGCGTAATCGTTGTTTCTTCTTCTCCTACTGGGGTTACTAACAAAATAGGTTGTGTAACATCTTTTATCAATGCACCTACCCAAGGAGCAAACGTACCTCCTAAACCAATAAATATTGATTGCGGTATAAATCCTTTAATAAAATCAAATTGATGACGTACATCTAAAATAATTGCATCGGTTTCATTTGCTATCTTTTCAAAATCATCTACAGATAAAGCTTTTGATCCGCTTTTTATAACATCATCGATAGATTGATATCCTTCCTTATTCATTTTTACATTTAAAGGAAAATATGCTGGTGGAGGTAATAAACCATCTGTTACTTCTTGTACAAATTCTTCTTTAGTCATATTTGCACGCAACGCATAATTTGTTTTTTTCTGATCTCCGATAGTTCCCACAGTTTCTTTACTTAGGTTTTTACCACAAGCTGAACCTGCTCCGTGTGCCGGATATACAATAACCTCATCAGCTAAAGGCATAATTTTAGTTCGTAAGCTATCGTATAACATTCCAGCTAAATCATCTTGGGTTAAATCTCCTTTCTGAGCTAAATCTGGTCGACCAACATCTCCTAAAAACAGTGTATCTCCACTAAAAATAGCATGGTTATTTCCGTTTTTATCTTTTAATAAATAAGAAGTGCTTTCCATCGTATGTCCAGGAGTATGTAATGCTGTAATGGTAATTTCTCCTACTTTAAAAACTTCTTCATCTTTAGCTATATGAGCATTAAATGAAGTTTTTGCCGTTGGACCATACACTATAGTTGCACCTGTTTTTTCAGCAAGTGTTACATGTCCACTTACAAAATCAGCATGAAAATGAGTTTCGAAAATGTACTTAATAGTTGCTTTATCTTTTTTAGCTCTCTTTATATATTGTTCTACTTCACGTAACGGATCAATGATTGCAACTTCTCCGTTACTTTCTATATAATAAGCTCCTTGTGCTAAACAACCTGTATAAATTTGCTCTATCTTCATAATATACTATTCGTACGCTTGATGTATGTATTGTGCGTACTTTTTTTGATTTTGATTATCTCCTGTCTTAAAAAAATTTACAGCTCCGTTTGGTCTCATAAAAAAATGATCTAAACTAATCACTTCTAGTAAGCCACCTCTAAAAAAGGCATCTCTTACAGGTCCTTTTACTGCTGCAAAATAAAATTCTATATTTCTTTTTTTATAATACTTAATTCTTTCTTTAAGCATTTCAATTCCTGTACTATCTACTCTATTAATACTCTCTGCATCTAATACAATCAATTTTAATGCTCCTCTTTTTTCTTCTGTTAACTCGTCTAATTTATCTCTAAAATAATTCGAGTTGGCATAAAATAGTTGTGCATCGAAACGAAAAACTAAAACTTCATTATCAATAACTACTTCTGTAAAACGATTTTTATTTCTGTAAAAATCAGAATTAGGAACTTTACCTAACTCCACAGCGTAAGGTCTTGATGTTCTAAAAATTAAAATAATTAATGATAAACCTACTCCGATTAAGATTCCGTATTCTATTCCGAAAAATAAGGTGGAAAAAAACGTAGCTACTAATAACCAAAAATCTAGATTATTGGCTTTCCATAACCTCTTTGCTTCTTTAATATTAATTAAATTAAAAACGGCTACAATAATAATGGCTGCTAATATTGTTTTTGGTAAATGATAAAATATAGGTGTTAAAAAAAGTAAGGTAAACACGACTATTATTGCTGAAACTATTGCAGAAATACCTGTAGTTCCTCCTGATTCTTCGTTTATTGCTGAACGAGAAAAACTAGATGTTGATGGATAGGATTGAAACAATGAACCAACAATATTACTAATTCCTAAAGCTACTAATTCTTGATTAGGTCGTATGCGGTATTCATCTTGTTTTGCTTCTAATGTTTTTCCTATCGAAATAGTTTCTAAATACCCAACCATTACCAATGTTGCTGCTATTGGAAACAATTCTCTTACCAAAGCAATATCTATTACCGGAATAGTAAACTTTGGTAATCCTGAAGGAATATCTTTTACAATTGCAACATCTATAAATTGGTTTCCAAAAAATCTGATAATTAAAATACCTAAAGCAACAACAATTAGCGCATTTGGTATTTTTTTATTTACTTTTCTAAATACTATTATTATAATACAAGCTATAACACCTATGAATGTTGTATTCATATTAAAATATTCAATTCTATTAAAAACATCTTCTAATAAAATATGGACTTGATCGCTTTGTAAAAATTCTACACCTAATAAATTTCTGAATTGATTTAAACCAATGATTAAAGCTACTGCTGATGTAAATCCAATAATTACTGGTCTTGATAAAAAATTAACAATAAAACCTAAGCGTAAAACTCCCATTAAAAATTGAATAGTTCCCACCATTAATGCTAATAAAATTGCAATAGCTATATAACTTTCAGATCCTATTAAAGCTAGCGTAGAAACTCCAGTTGCAACAATTAAAGAATCCATTGCTACTGGACCTATTGCTACTTGTCGTGATGAACCAAAAATAGCATACATTAATTGCGGAACTAAAGCTGCATATAAACCATAAATTGGTGGTAAACCTGCAATTAAAGCATAGGCAATACCCTGTGGAATAAGTACAATTGCAACAGTAATACCCGCAACAATATCTCCTCTTAGTTGAGATTTTTTATAGTTGGGTAACCATTCTAATATAGGTATAAGTTTCTTTAGTAATTTCATACTTTAAAAAAGCTCTCCTTGACTTGTTCCTTTTATTCTTCCTAAATGTTTATAGGCTAAATCCGTTACTTCTCTTCCTCGAGGTGTGCGCATTATAAATCCTTGTTGAATTAAAAACGGTTCGTAAACCTCTTCAATTGTTTCTGAGTTTTCTGACACTGCTGTAGCTAATGTTGAAATACCAACTGGACCACCTTTAAACTTATCGATAATAGTTGTTAGAATCTTGTTATCCATTTCATCTAAACCATGAGCATCCACATTTAATGCTTTTAAAGCGTATTGTGCAATCTCTATAGTAATTGTTCCATTACCTTTAATCTGAGCAAAATCTCGTACTCTACGTAATAAAGCATTTGCTATACGAGGTGTACCTCTACTTCGTCCAGCAATCTCAATTGCTGCTTCCATAGAAATTGGAACACCTAAAATATGCGAACTTCTTTGAATAATTGTTGTTAAAAGTTCTGTAGTATAATAATGTAATCTACTGCTGATACCGAAACGTGCTCTCATAGGAGCTGTTAATAATCCTGAACGAGTGGTTGCACCAATTAACGTAAAAGGTTCTAAATTAATTTGAACTGTACGTGCATTTGGTCCAGATTCAATCATAATATCGATTTTATAGTCTTCCATTGCAGAGTATAGATACTCTTCTACAATTGGGCTTAATCGATGGATTTCATCAATAAACAATACATCACGTTCATCAAGATTTGTTAATAAACCTGCTAAGTCTCCTGGTTTATCTAATACAGGTCCTGAAGTAACTTTTATACTTACACCTAACTCATTCGCTAAAATATGAGCTAAGGTGGTTTTTCCTAAACCTGGAGGTCCATGAAATAGGGTATGATCTAGTGCTTCATCACGCTGATTTGCTGCTTCAACAAAAATCTTTAAATTTTCAATTGCTTGATCTTGTCCTGAAAAATCATCAAAAGAAAGCGGACGTAGTTTTTTTTCTACATCTAATTCTTCATTGGTGAGATTCGTGTTTTCAGGGTTTAGATTTTCATTCATAAGAGTACAAATATACTTGAATTATAAATTTCGAATTGTAATAAATGTTACGTTGTAATATTGATAATGCTAAGATACATATTCACTATTGATTTTGGCGCATAAAAAAAGCCTTCCAAACTTGGAAGGCTTTATAAATAACTGTCAACCTATTTTTAGGACGACACAAATACTTATTAATTATTGTTATAACGATCTAAACCAGTTTTTAACCAATTATAATAAGTTGTATGATCTGAATATTGTTGAGGTGAATTAAGTACCTCT
>JAHDHE010000078.1 GCA_020631475.1 Tenacibaculum sp.
TGGAATATGTTACAAAAATAAAAGAATCAGCAAGTTTTCATGAAGGAATGCAAACCTTACGTCAGTTAAGTTTTGGTTTATTAGATATGAGTTGGCATTCTCAAAACCCATCAGAAATTACTTCTGTAAAAGAATTTGAAACACAAGCTTTTGCTGATACTAAATTATATCCTGATGTAGCTGAAAACTGTATGAGTACTGCTTTTTCCCATATTTTTCAAGGAGGATATTCAGCTGGATATTATTCATACAAATGGGCAGAGGTTTTAGATGCCGATGCTTTTGAGTATTTCTTAGAAAAAGGAATTTTCAATAAAGAAGTAGCAGACAAGTTTAAAAACAATGTGCTTTCTAAAGGAGGAACAGAAAAACCAATGGAATTATACAAACGATTCCGTGGAAAAGAACCAAAACCAGATGCGCTTTTAAAACGTGCTGGGTTAATTTAAAAACACCATAATTGTGAAATTTTAATTGATAAATATGAAGAATAAATTATTTTTTACCATCATTATTAATTGCCTTTTAATTCTAGGATGTAATGGTGATGATGTTATAACAAAAGAAATTAATCCTAAAATAATACTAAAAATTAACTATATCCCTCCTGGATATAAATATGAAGATGTAAATGTAAATATTTATAAATCTTTGGACGATTACAATACTGAAACCAACAAAATTTCTTCTGGAACTTTTAATAGTAAAGGTATACTGGAAATAACAAAAAATATAGAAAACAGCATATTGTATTACATTGATGCTTTCTCAAATGACAATGTTCTAAGTAATTGGGGTTCAAACAAAGCTTTTGGGACTCCCGAATACAAATTAATTCAAACTGAATATGCTTCTAATAAATCTCAAGAAGTGATTATTTTTGAAAACCGTAAATTTATAGGGGAATGGAATTTTTTAAACTATTCAAACCATAGTCATCATACTACACATGACCTAACTACTAGGCAAAAATTAATTATCAACAAAGATTTATCGATTATATCTTATGAAAGATATAATAACAAAAATTACAAACTTAATTATGAAATAACTATGATAGGTAATAATGCTTGTGAAATGAAATTTTTATCAGCAGAACCTTCTTTAGATGATTATCCTTTTGCTTTAGAAGCCTTACAAGCTCAACAAAACCCAAATAAAATTAATTTAATAACATTTATACCTAATTCTAACAATAATAAAATAGAATTCAGAGATCATGCTTTTGAAATTGTTAATTATTCTAAATAAGATATGAATATGATGTTTTAATAAGGTTCTATTTTTTATTGGATAGAGTTTTTTTTATAGAATAATATTAATTTTTCACTACATAAACTTCAACAGGAAGAGTTCGTTAGAGTTCTTTCGGTTGAGGTTTATTCTTTTCCTCTATCCACTTGCTCATATATTTTGTTGCTTGTAATGTTTGATGTTGTAATAAATTACCTAGAAAATTTTGAGTTCGGTGTATTTCTAAATTACCCTGAATATTAATAATTCTATCTACAAATGATTTACTTATTTTCTCTTTATCGTATATCTGATTGATAATTTCCACACCGTTTTGTTGTGATTTTTCCCAAATATTTTCATCTGAATATAACTCTACAGCTTTACTGGTAAACTCTTCAAAATTATCTTTTATAAATCCGTTCCAAGACAAATCATCATGCATTCCTTCTGCTCCTATTTTTGTTGTTACACTTGGTGTACCACAAATCATTGCTTCGGTTAATTTTCCTTTAATTCCTGCTCCAAAGCGAAGAGGTGCTAAAACAACTTTAGCCTTTCTAACAACTTTCATTGCATCTTCTGCGAAACCTTTTACTAAAAATCCGTCTTCTTTTTTATGTAATTGATTTATTTGTTGTGTTGCATATGCTCCGTAAATATGTAGTTGAGCTTTTGGTAATTGCTTTCTAATGTTTTTCCAAATAGATTTCAATTGTAATACAGCATCTACATTTGGTGCATGAAAAAAATTACCTATAAATACAAAATGCTCTCGTTCTTCAAAAGACTTCCATTTTTCAACTGCTTTTTTATCAATTTTATCAAGTAAAAAAGGTAAATGATATAACAATTTTTCATCAATCTTAAAAACTTCTTTAAGTAACTTTACTTCATAACTAGAAATGATTAAACTTAAATCACAACGTAAAATTGATGCTATTTCTCGTTTCGCATCATCATATTTTAGTAATGCCTCATTGGTAAAACCCTCTCCTTTTTTTAATTGTTGATGACGTGTTTTACGCAAAAAATGTAAATCTTCAGTATCTAAAATACGTAATGCATTTGGGGAGTTTTCAGCAACACGCCAACCAAATTGTTCTTCCATCATAAAACGATCGAATAACACGATATTGGGCTTTAACTCTTTTATAAACTCATCAAAAGAAGAAGAGTTTAATTCAATTGAAATCTCATTGATTTCTAAACTAGTCAAATCAATTGAATTTTCAGTTTTTTGTGCAGGAGTTGCAAAACTTATTTTATAACCTTCTTTTTTAAAAACCTCAATAAGTTGTAACATTCTGTTACCAGCTCCTGTTGTTTTCTCCACCCAAACATAACCAATTATTAATAATGTTTTCATATAGTTTCAAAGGTAAAACAAATCTTATCAATAATATAAATTCAAACAAAAGAGTCGTTTTATGAAGTTCTTGTTAACTTAAAAATTTTAACTAATATTCTTCAATTAAAACAAATCTAAAAACCTTTATTACAAGTCAGTTAGATTGTGTAATTTTGTATTAATAATTCTGAAAATAAAAAATAAAACAGATGAAATACGATTTAATCGTTATTGGTTCTGGACCAGGTGGATATATCGCTGCCATCAGAGCTTCACAACTAGGTTCTAAAGTTGCTATTATCGAAAAATACTCGACTTTAGGTGGTACATGTTTAAATGTTGGATGTATTCCATCAAAAGCATTATTAGATTCTTCTCACCATTATTACGACGCTATAAAACATTTTGATGAACACGGAATTTCTGTTGAAAATCCAACATTCGACTTTGGTAAAATGGTTGCTCGTAAAGCAAATGTAGTAGAAACTACTACTGGAGGGATCAAATATTTAATGGATAAAAATAATATTGATGTTTACGAAGGTTTAGGGTCTTTTGAAGATGCTACACATGTAAAGGTTAGTAAAAACGATGGTACTTCAGAAGTTATTGAGGGTACTAATATTATTATAGCTACTGGTTCTAAACCATCAACATTACCTTTTATATCTATTGATAAAGAACGTGTAATTACTTCTACCGAAGCTTTAAAATTAAAAGAAGTTCCAAAACATTTATTAGTTATTGGTGGTGGAGTTATCGGATTAGAATTAGGTTCTGTTTACAAGCGTTTAGGTGCTGATGTAACTGTCATAGAATACGCTCCAACAATTACTCCTACAATGGATAAAGATGTTTCTAAAGAACTTACCAAAGTTTTAAAGAAACAAGGAATGAAGTTTAACGTTTCTACTGGTGTAACTTCTGTTGAAAGAAACGGTGATGAAGTTGTTGTAAAAGCTACCAACAAAAAAGGAGAAGAAGTTACTTTTACTGGTGATTACTGTCTAGTATCTGTTGGTCGTAAGCCATATACCGAAGGTTTAGGTTTAGAAAATGCTGGGGTAAAAATTAACGATAGAGGAATGATTGATGTAAACGGTCATTTACAAACGAATGTTTCTAATATTTATGCTATTGGTGATGTTGTTCGTGGAGCAATGTTAGCGCATAAAGCTGAAGAAGAAGGTGTTGTTGTTGCTGAATACTTAGCAGGACAAAAACCCCATATTGATTATAATTTAATTCCAGGAATTGTTTACACATGGCCAGAAGTAGCGGCTGTTGGTAAAACAGAACAAGAATTAAAAGATGCTGGTATTGCTTATAAAGCGGGTAAATTTTCTATGCGTGCTTTAGGTCGTTCTAGAGCTAGTGGAGATTTAGACGGATTTGTAAAAGTATTAGCTGATAAAAATACAGATGAAGTATTAGGAGTACATATGGTAGGTGCTCGTGTAGCTGATTTAATTATGGAAGCTGCCGTAGCAATGGAATACAGAGCTTCTGCTGAAGATTTAGCTCGTATTTGTCATGGACACCCAACATATTCTGAAGCAGTAAAAGAAGCTGCGAAAGCTGCTTGGGATGGCAAACCTTTAAATGCTTAAAAACATTTTACTATAAACTTTTTAAAAGCAACCTCAAATGAGGTTGCTTTTTTAGTTTAATTCTCATATTTTTAAATAAAAATGAAAAACTTAAAAAAACCTCTTTTATTTTTTACCTATTTATTTTCATTAACATGTTTTTCTCAAGAATTTTACATGCTAGGAAACGAACCTGCTATAATAACGAAAACTGAGCTCAACGATAAAATATCCTCATTTAATAAAAGAGCTAAAACTTTAAAAAGAAAATCACATGATTTAATTATTAATTATAAAATTATAGATACAATTAAAAGAAACGATTCTTTAATTTATAAAGCAGTTCATACTTTTAATTATGTTTCAAATAAATCAGAAAAGATTTATTTACTAGAAAATAAAAAATTGCCTGAATTAAACTTAAAAGATATTAATGCAAAAAAAGTAACCCTTAAATCATTGAACAATAAAGTCACTTTTATAAACTTATGGTTTACTAAATGCTTTCCTTGTGTAAAAGAAATACCACTTTTAAACATTCTACAAAAAAAATACAATACAAAAGTTAATTTTCTTGCAATAACATATAACTCAAAAAAAGAGGTTAATAATTTTCTAAAAAAGAAAAAATTTAATTTTAAGCATATCATAAACGCTAAAAAATACATCAATGAAAGTTTGGGTATCGGTACATATCCCAAAATTATAATTGTTGATTCTAATAACATTATTAAATATATAGGAGATGGAATTCCTCCTGAATATGATTACATAAAAAAATCAATGAAAAAATTTAAAGAAAAAGATTTATTATACCTTGAGAAAGTCATTGATCGTTTGTTATAACAACTCAAACTCTTATAATCCAGAAAACATTAAATTATTTAGTAAATACAATAAAAAAATCCGAACTCAATGAGTTCGGATTTTTTATTATATGACTTGTATGCTTACTGAATTCCGTAAAAAGAACTCATGTTATCTTCAATAT
>JAHDHE010000079.1 GCA_020631475.1 Tenacibaculum sp.
CGGTAAACCACAATAATTTCTGCGGATATCCCCTTTTAAATCAACTAATTCTATTCTAATTTTGTAACATTAATAAATAGAATACCATGATTGAAACTGTTTTTAAAGCTTTAATATTTAAAACAAAACATATTGAAGTAGACAATTTTATTAATGAAATTGCTAAGGAAAATAATGACATAAAAGATGTTCATGATCAAATAAGGGAATCTTTAATAAAATTAGTGCTTTATAAATTTATAAGTATTAAAGAAAAATCTCCTAAAGGAAATTATATTTTTAAAGAACATAACTTTTACAAAGCTCGTGAAATTGGTAGTATTGAAACTTGGTTAGAAAACCAAAGATGTTTTAAAGAGGCTTCTTAAAACTATTTTAATACTTTATTTAATGTTTTTTTTCGCTGAATTTTCTTTGTTTCAGTCTCAATAAACTCATTAACAAAGTAAATTTCTTTTGGAATCTCATACTTTGTTAAGTTTTTTGTTTTGCTAAAATCAATGAATTGATTTTTTCCTTCTACAACTAAAACTAAACGCTCTCCTAAAACTTCATCATCTATTCCTATTACAAAAAAACGATTCGAAATAATTAGCGATAATTTTTCTTCAATTTTTTCTGGGTGCAATTTTACACCACCTGAATTTATCACATTATCATAACGTCCTAACCATTCAAATTCAGTTTCTGAAACTAAATTTACCACATCGTTGGTTATTACTTTTTCTTCTGATACTTTTGGTGCTTGAATTACTAAACAATTACGTGAATCTTGAGTTATATTAACGTCAGGAATTGTTTTATAAACAGATTTCTTTATTGTTTCTCCTCTAAATTTCGAGAAATTATTCAGCTTTTTTACCGCTATATGCGTTACAGTTTCTGTCATTCCGTAAGTAGCATATACTTTTGTAGAAACGTTTTGAATAGCATCAATTAAATCGTTTGAAACTACACCGCCACCAACAATTAATTTATCAATTTTATGCAATTCACTTAATGAGTTTCTTAACTGCATCGGAACCATCGCTGAAAAATCATATTGATTTTCTAATCCTTTTAACGGATTTGAAACTGAATGAACAACATCAAGATTCCAACCTAAAACCAATGCTCTCACCAGCATCATTTTACCTGCAATATAGTCGGTAGATAAACATAATAAAGCTGATGTACTTTCTTTCAGATTAAAAAACTCACCTGTTGCTAATGCAGAGTTTGTCATAAACTCTTTTTTTAACTGAATTGGTTTTGGTGTTCCTGTAGAGCCCGAAGTTTGTACAATTACAAAATCATCATTATTAAACCAATCTGACAGAAATGAGAATACTGAATCATTAATTTCTTTAGAGAACTTTAAAAGCTCTTCTTTAGTTGTAAATGAAGTATTGTTTAATTTAAAATTTTTATGAATATTATTATTCTTCAATAACAATAGGTTTTTCTATTTTTCCGAATAACTTTTCTTTCCAATTTTTCCAACCATATTTTTTTGATAATAACAAAAGATATAATGGATATACAACAAAAACCGGAAGTACCATTAATAGTAACAAACTAGGGTCTGAATGATCTATAAACAATGCATCTGTTTTAAAAACTGCCCAATTAGATGCAACCAATGTTGCTGCAATAATATTATTTATAGCATGAATACCTAAAGCTAATTCAGTTCCTTCATCCATTAACGTAATAATTCCGAATAAGAAACCTGTACCTATATAAAATACCATAATTCCAGATCCTAATTTCGTAACTTCTGGATTTAGAATATGCATCACTCCAAAAAGTACTGACGTAATAACTAATGGCACCCATCTGTTTTTAGCTAAAATTCCTATTCCTTGCATTAAATATCCTCTAAATAATAATTCTTCTAAAGATGTTTGTAAAGGTAACAATAACAATGAAATGGTTAGTAAAAAGAAAAAAGGACCTGCTTTAAAATTCCAAACATAATCTTCTGGAGTTAAAAAATAACCTAAAGATAAAAATGCTACTGAAATAAGCCCCCACGAGAAGAATCCATAAAAAAATCGTTTCCAATCTACTTTAGTCCTACTTGTTATCAATGATTTAATTGAACGTTGATGTAAATACTTAACTAAAACTAATAAAAGAGCTAATAATACTGCAAAAGGAATTAGGTTATTAATTAAAAAGATATTTTTATCTCCTTTAAAATCTTCTGTTTCATTTATCAAATCTTCATATGCTTCTGGCATTAAAAAATAAAATAGGAAGTTTAAAATAAATGGAGACATTACAACAAGTGCAGTAATTAACCAACGCCAAAAATCATTTTCTCCTTTATATGCTTGTTGTATAAAATTCATATCTTATAATTTAAAATTCCACTTTTTATTATTGTTATAACCTAAACTTCCATTTAACACCTCTAACGGGCTCTCGAAATTATTGGTAAACAAACTACCTGTTCCTAAACCTTGCGGTAACGGATTGTTTAATGTGTGAGTATACTGCGCAATTGCATTTAATCCAACGTTACTCTCTAACGCTGAAGTTATCCAATTATCAGCATTGTGTTTTTTTGCTATTGCAATCCACTCATTACTTCCTTTAAAACCACCAACTAAACTTGGCTTTAAAATAATATATTGTGGTTTGATAGTTTCGATACATCTTTCTTTTTCTTCTGTTGAAAATACTCCGATTAACTCTTCGTCTAAAGCAATTGGCAATGGTGTTTTTTCACATAAACTTGCCATTTCTTGCCACTGACCCTGTTTTATAGGTTGCTCGATAGAATGCATTTCTAACTCTGATAATCGTTCTAATTTTTCTAATGCATTACTTGATGTAAAAGCTCCGTTAGCATCTACTCTTAGTTCTATTTCTTTAGATGAAAACTCTTTCCTAATAGATTTTAATAGATTGATTTCTGTCTCAAAATCAATCGCGCCAATTTTCATTTTTATGCAGGTAAAACCTGCCGATAATTTTTCTTTAATTTGGTTTTTCATGAAGTCTTTATCCCCCATCCAAATTAACCCGTTAATAAAAATGTTCTCCTTACTTTTTGTAAAATCAGAAGGAAACAACTCGAAAGAATTCTCTGATTTTAATGATAAAAAAGCTTGTTCTAATCCAAATTGAATAGACGGGAAGCGAATCGCTTTAAATAATAAAACTTCTAAACCTAAATTGATATTTTCACAAAACCATTTTAACTTCTCCTCATAATCTGGTGTATCATCAGCACTTAAACCTCTAAACAATCCACATTCTCCGTATCCTAATTTACCATTTTCATTAAGAATTATAAACCACGTTTCTTTGGTTCGTAAGACTCCACGAGATGTTCCGCTAGCTTGTTTAAAGTTTAAAATATATTTATGGTAGGTAGCTGTTATCAATTTTTCTCTACTTCGGTTTTAAATCTATTCATATAACTCAAACTTAAATCTTTAAGTGATCCTTTAAAAAAAGGAAGCAAACATCCCATTAGGTATGACTTACTATTTACTGAACAGTTTTGAATTACTTTTGTTTTGTTACCGTTTGCTATAAAATTATAATCATCAATTTTTATCATTTGATCTGAATCGAACTGAAAAGTCATTTTTTTATTCGAAATATAATCTGTTATCTTTTCAATCATTTCGATTTCTTGACCTTGATTAGTAACTACCATTTTATAAGTACTTCCAACTACGCCATCTTTCACCTCAATTGGATCGATAGATTTAATTTCTGGTAACCATTTTTTCATTAACTCTACATCTTGAAAATCTTTAAAAACCTTTTCTATTGGTTTATTTATCTCAACTTCTGCCGAATATTTTACGTCTGTAACGATTAATCCCGTTAACAAAAAAATTACGATTAATGCGGTTACAATTCCTAATACTATTTTTACCGCTTTCATATTTCTCATATAGTCACTGATTTTCCTATTTCTAGAATAGTTAATTCTTTATTTGCTTTTAAAAATTTGTTTTTTGCCTCCTCTACATCAATTTCAATTGGAGGAAATGTATTAAAATGACAACCTATAACTTTATTACACTCAACTAAATCAGCCGCAATAATTGCATCATCAATTCCCATAGTAAAGTTATCTCCAATAGGGAAAATAGATGCTGTTAATTTTGTTGTCATCGGAATTAATTTCATATCCATCGTAACAGCAGTATCGCCTGCAACATAAATTGATTTTTCTCCACTAGATATTACGAACCCTCCTGGTTGCCCACCATAACTTCCATCAGCAAAAGATGAAGTATGAATTGCATTTACATATTTCGCAGAAAAAGTACCCGTTTTAAAAGTTCCTCCATGATTAACTGGGTGTCCTTTTAAATTTTTAGCTCCGTAGTACATTACAATCTCATAATTCGAAATTATGGTTGCTCCTGTACGTTCCGCTATTACTTCCACATCTAACACATGGTCTTGATGAGCGTGGGTTACTAATATATAATCGGCTTTAACATCGTTAATATTAATGTGTGATGCTAATGGATTTCCTGTAATAAACGGATCAACTAATACATGTGTTCCGTTTATTTCGATACCAAAACAAGCATGACCGTAAAATGTAATGTTCATAATATTTAAAGTTGGTTTCTATGCAATTTACAAAACTTGACCTAGTCCGAAAAGAATTGAAAATAAAAATGTACTTAATGCTACCTTTTTTAATTCACCATCTAACATAGCTTCCTCCTTGTTTTTGTATACAAAAATCAAATGTTTTAGTAAAGGTACATAAGCGATTATAAATAAAAATTGATATGGCGATTTATAGTTAATTACCACATACAACATGGCAAACAAAAATGAAGCAATAATTAAATTATACTGATACACTTTTCCAAATACTGCTCCCATTTTTACAACCAAAGTATTTTTACCAGATTTAGCGTCATTTACTCGATCTCGCATGTTGTTTAAGTTCAAAACAGCTGTACTTAATAATCCGACAGAAAATGCTGGTAGAAAAATGGTAAAATTTAATTGTTTTGTATATAAAAAATAAGTTCCTACAACTGCTAATAATCCGAAGAATACGAATACAAACACGTCTCCGAATCCGCTATAACCATAAGCTGATTTACCTACGGTATATTTTATTGCTGCTATAATTGATGCAATTCCTAATCCGAAGAAAA
>JAHDHE010000080.1 GCA_020631475.1 Tenacibaculum sp.
CCCCCTAAAATAATAACATTTCCCTTAATAAAAAGAACCCCCTACTCGTAGCCCTTGTGTGTTACGAGTTTTTTTATGCTTTTTGTTCTTTTTGAAATTGTTTTGGCGACTGCCCTGTTGCTTTGGTGAAAAAGCGAGAAAAGTAAGCTGGATCATTAAAACCTAAATCAAACGCAACGTATTTCACAGCTTCTGTTGAATATAATAATTGACGTTTAGCTTCTGTTATAATCCTATTTTTAATAAAATCACTCGGTGTTTTAACTCCTGTTTTTTGAAAACTTTTAGTCAACGATTTTGGAGAAACCCCTAATCTATTAGCATAATCGGTAACGCTATGTAGTTTTTTAAAGTTTTGTTCTACTAATAAACTAAAATCTTTAAATAACTTAGTTGTAGAATCTTCTTTAACAATATGATATTCTTTTTTTATTCTAACAGAATGAATTATAAATTGTTTTAAGTACGCCTGTAACATATCGTATTGAGCGGTATCAGTATTCTTAAATTCTTCTATTAAATTTTCTACAATAAAATTTAGTTTTCGAATATCGTTTTCACAAGGTTTTACAAATGGTGTTTCATAAATGTTATTAAATAACACTCCGTTACAAGCAATTTCTGAATCGTGTGTTTGAATACAATAAAAATCTTGTGCAAAACTTAATTGATAAGCTTCTTTTATTTTTTCTGAATCGACAGAAAAAATTTGTCCTGGTGATAAAAAAAACAGTACGCTACCATCAAACGAATAGGTTTCAAAATCGATATGATAAGTTCCTTTTCCTTCTTTAATCCAAAATATTTTATAGGTATTTATTTGCTCTGGTTTATTAACCACACAAGCTTTTTCAAATTGTACAGCTTGCAATGAAAAAACATCTTGATATTTATACGTTTTTATATCTTGAATAGCCATTGTTTTGCATAGTTTTATTCTTGGTCGGAAAAAAATGGTTAGCTAACAAAACAAGGTTATATTTGAAGCTAAAATCATACTGTTTTGATTAAGAAATTACTTTTAATTGTTTTCTTGTTTTTAAGTTCTTTTGGGTTCTCACAATCTAATTGGCAGAAATTTAAAAAATTATCTCCTTCTAAAAGAATGTGGGTGGTTTTTCATCCTTTTAAAGCTAAGAAAGCATTAATTATATCTAAAGAAGCGAACAAAATTGCCGATTCTATTAAAAAATCGCCTTTGTTAGATAACGATGCTGCTGGCGGACAAGTAGATGCTTTTCGTCATGCTTATTGGATGGCTCGTTTACATCAAAAAATAGGTAAATCGGCAGCACGCTCTTTGGGTAAAGCACACGAAAAAGAAAATTATCAAACGTATAAAAAACGTAAATTAGAAGATGGTGTCGTTCCTGATAAAATATCTTCTACCATGGATTTATTTAATAATGAAATTGGGTTATCACTCACTCAAAAAAACAGAAAAACTTCTAAAAAAGGACTCGTTTATAAGATAATTAATGCTATTCTAGCTGGAAAATTAAAAATCATCAAAAAAGATAAACAAGGGAGTTTTTTAACTTGTGATGATGTTCTTATTTCTAGAGAATCTTTAAAAGGAAAGTGGGAAAATAATAAGTGTTTGGTTAACTCTAATTATAAAAAATAAATGCAAAAAGTATATTTTATTTCGGGTACTATGTGTACAGTTGATTTATGGCAATTTGTGTTTCCAAAGTTAAAGAATACTCAACCTATTTATATTGATATTACTACTGCAAAATCTTTTGACGAAATCAACAATATTATCTTATCTAAAATTGAAGAATCTGCAGTAATTGTTGGGTTTTCTTTAGGCGGATTTTCTGCCTTAAATTTTGCTATTCATTATCCTAAAAAAGTAAAAGAATTAATAATTATAGCTGCAAATGCTAATGGATTAAACGATAAAGAAATTCAACTACGAAAAAGCACTATCAAATTTTTAGAAAACCATACATACAAAGGAATATCAAAAACAAGAATTCAGCAATTTTTACATCCTAACAATCATCAAAACCAAGGAATTATATCGATTGTTAAAAAAATGGATGACGATTTAGGAAAGGAAGTTTTAATTCGTCAGTTAAAAGCTACTTCTTATCGGTTAGATATTTCTCCAGAAGTTTTAAGGTTAAATATCCCAATGCTATTTATTTCTGCTGAAAATGATGCTTTAGTTACTGCTACGGACATAAAAGTGTTTGCCAATAAAACAAAAAAAGGAAAACACATTTCTCTTAAAAATTGTGGACATATGATTCCTTTAGAAAAACCAGTAGAGCTTTCTGAAATTATAAATTTGGTTTGATTCTTAACGCTTCTTCTAATACCTTTAACCAAAGTTTAATTTTATTCTTTAAAGCTAACATTGCTATTCTAAAAAGGTGACGGTCTTGGTTGACATAAAGATGACGTTAACTTGACGCAACTAATAAATATCTTTCCAGTATACATTTGCTGAAACAAAAAATTATATTAAACATGGAAACAAAAAATTTAGCAAAAAAACTAAAGGAATTAAGAACGATTAGAGGAATATCTCAAGAATATTTAGCTGATGAATCACGAGTAAGCTTAAGAACAATCCAAAGAATTGAAAATAATGAATCTAAACCAACAGGAGAAACAGTTAAAAGAATAGCTATTGCATTAGATGTAGAATTAACGGAATTAATTGGGGATAATTCAATTCAAGAAACAACAGATTTAAAATCAACTATTATTTTTCTTAAAAAACAGCTTTCTAAAACCAATAAAAAATCTGAAATTAAAACATTTAAAAAATTTATATCGCTTTTTCAGAAACTAAAAGAAAAAGATTTAAAGCCTGAACAAATACAAGGTATTGAAAGTTATATTAAATATTTAGAACTTGAAAAAATACCGTCATTTAGTAATGAAATATTTAAAGAAAAGTTGGTTAAATTTAAAAAGTACTTGAGAAATAAATTACGTTTTGTACCAAACAATTACTATACAACTTGGGCAAGCAGTTTTGGGCTTTCGTTCGCTATTGGTTTTACGATTCAAAAAAATATAGATTATAAAATTAAAATTGGTGTAATTTTTGTTGCTTTAATATTAATCGGAATTGGAATTATAGTAGATTTAAAAATAAAAAAACAAGAACGTTCATTTAATTTTTAAAATAAATATTTCTAGCAACATCTGTAAAAAGTTAGCTAAAACACAAAATAACACCTTTTCTATTTAAACCCATTCTAAATATTTAAGAAAAGAATTCGTAAAGTTTGTGCAAGTAGCCCGTAGCCCTTAAATTTGTGTTTATTATTTAATATAACAAACAAAATAATGGGATTATTAAAATCTTCTATCGGAAGAAAATTTGCCATGGCACTTTCGGCATTCTTCCTGATGTTTTTCTTATTACAACATTTTGCAATAAACATCACTTCTATTTTTCCTGATAACGGAGCAACATTTAACAAACTATCTCATTTTATGGGAACTAACGGTTTGGTACAATATGTTATGCAACCTATCTTAATTTTTGGAGTAGTTTTTCACTTTGTAATGGGTTTCATCTTAGAACTAAAGAATAACAGTGCACGTAAAGTAAGCTATGCTAAAAATAACGGAGCCGCTAATTCTACTTGGATGAGTAGAAACATGATTTGGTCTGGGTTAGCAATTTTAGCATTCGTAGTATTACACTTTATCGATTTTTGGTTTCCAGAAATTAACACCAAATTTATTCAAGGTGATTGGAGTGGGTTACACGATGGTGAATTTAGATATTTCCATGAATTACAGCACAAGTTTTTAAGCCCAATTAGAGTTGGCGCTTATGTTGTAGCATTTGTATTTTTAGCAATGCATTTATTACATGGTTTTAACTCAGCTTTCCAATCAGTTGGAGCAAACAATAAATATACTAAAGGATTGAAAACATTTAGTAAGATTTATGCAATTGGTATTCCTGTAGGGTTTATCATTATTGCTTTATTTCACCATTTCAATCACTAACAAAACCACTTAAATAATATGGCAATTTTAGATTCAAAAGTACCAAAGGGTCCATTAAAAGATAAGTGGACAACTTATAAAGACAAAATTGACTTGGTAAACCCTGCCAACAAACGTTTAATAGACGTTATTGTTGTAGGTACAGGTTTAGCAGGTGGATCTGCTTCAGCAACTTTAGCTGAATTAGGATACAATGTAAAAGCATTTGCATACCAAGATTCTCCTCGTAGAGCACACTCGATTGCAGCTCAAGGAGGTATTAATGCTGCAAAAAACTATCAAGGTGATGGTGATTCTTTTTACCGATTATTTTACGATACTGTAAAAGGAGGAGATTACCGTTCTCGTGAAGCAAACGTTTATCGTTTAGCTCAAGTATCAGCAAATATTATCGACCAATGTGTGGCGCAAGGTGTTCCTTTTGCACGTGATTATGGAGGTCAGTTAGATAACCGTTCGTTTGGTGGGGTATTAGTATCTCGTACTTTTTATGCTAAAGGACAAACAGGTCAGCAATTATTATTAGGAGCATATTCAGCAATGAACCGTCAAATTGCTCGTGGAAAGATTGAAATGTTCAATCGTCACGAAATGTTAGATGTTGTTATTGTTGACGGAAAGGCTCGTGGAATTATTGCTCGTAACTTAGTTACTGGTGAAATTGAGCGTCATTCTGCTCACGCAGTAGTAATTGCTTCTGGCGGATATGGAAATGTATATTTCTTATCAACCAATGCAATGGGTTCTAACGCAACAGCAGCTTGGAAAATTCACAAAAAAGGAGCTTTCTTTGCAAACCCTTGTTATACTCAAATTCACCCAACATGTATTCCACGTTCTGGTGATTACCAGTCAAAGTTAACCTTAATGTCAGAATCGTTACGTAACGATGGTCGTATTTGGGTTCCTAAGAACATGGATGATGTAATGGCAATTCGTGAAGGTCGTAAAAAACCTACCGATTTGTCTGAAGATGAAAGAGATTACTACTTAGAAAGAAGATATCCTGCATTTGGTAACTTAGTACCTCGTGATGTTGCCTCTCGTGCAGCAAAAGAACGTTGTGATGCTGGTTA
>JAHDHE010000010.1 GCA_020631475.1 Tenacibaculum sp.
AGCAAAGGACTGAAAATCCTTGTGTCCCTGGTTCGATTCCTGGAGGCACCACCATTAAAATTTTAAACTCTTAATAGTCAATTGATTATTAAGAGTTTTTCATTTCACAGCGTCATCTACAGCGTTAAAACGGATCAGATCAAAAAGTTGTGGAGTAGATAAATTTGAAGGAACTTTGCTTTAAAAACTTATATGTCCTCAGATGCTTTATTTTCAGCTGCCAATTTATTACTTCCCGAAGTACTAGTAAGCCATTTTGATTTAACGAATCACGAGATTAAAAATCAAGAGATACACTTTTATTTTACAGAATTGAACAATGTTCCTGAAGGGTTCGCTAATGTAAAACTACACTCTAAAGGCTTCTTTCCCGAGGCTACCATTCAAGGGCTCAGGTCAAAAAGTTGTGGGATTTGTTCATTATGCAAATATTGTTGTTAACCTAAACAGGAAGAATTCTATGTTTGTTACCCCTCTAAACTGTGCTCTAAAAGCTTTTATTTTTGCATTGAAGGATTCTGCAGAAGCATTGGTGCTTCTGTTATCAAAATAGTTTAGGATGTTTTTATAATGTATTGACATTGTTCTGGCTATGGTGTTGAAACTTTTAAATTTAGCTTGTCTTAATTTCTCGTTCCATTTAGCAAGTCTTATAAGGGCTCAGGTCAAAAAGTTGTGGGATTTGTTCATTATGCAAATATTGTTGTTAACCTAAACAGGAAGAATTCTATGTTTGTTACCCCTCTAAACTGTGCTCTAAAAGCTTTTATTTTTGCATTGAAGGATTCAGCTGAAGCATTTGTACTTCTATTAATGAAATAGTTTAACCCGTAGTGCATTTAGAAAAAGTTATGCAAACTACTAAATAGCAATAAGTTGTAGTAACTATAAAACAATATAGATGCACAACTTTGGAGCAAATTACGAGAAAATTTTAGAAGTATTAAATCAAGTCGAGCCAAAATCTAATTATTTATATCAAATCAGGCGTCCCAAATTGACAGACAAAGAGTTGGTTGCAATCAATTTAACATCAGAATACATGGGTATTGATAGTGAACACCAACTTTTTAGAACACTGCCTAATATACTGTTGTCAAAAATAGAGCGCAGTGTTTACAATCGAAGAAAACGAAAACTTTTTCCTTTTATTGAACAGATAAGGGAAAAGTTATCAAATAGATTTAATAAATTTGAAGATTACTTTATTATAGACAGTATGTCTTTAGAAGTTTGTAAGTTATCAAGATGTTCTCACTCAAAAATATGTAAAGAAGATATGAGTATTATTCCAGACAAAGGCTATTGCATCACAACAATCCAATTACTATGGATATAAATTGTACGCGGTGTGTTCTGTTAGAGGCGTCTTTAAAAGTTTAGATATTAGTCCTGCTTCCATACATGATATTAATTATTTAAAAGACATTCAGTACCAACTTTAAGATTGCATTCTAATTGGAGATAGAGGTTATTTATCAAGTGAATACCAACTAAATTTATTTAAAAAAAGGGAGATTAAAATTAATGTACCTATGCGGACAAAAAAACAAGAAGACAAAATTATTGTTATTTATTTCTGGCATTTTAAATCTAAACGAGAGTAAAAAGAAAAAGTAATTAAACCTGAACTAAGCTATATTACACTAGAACAACAATCTACTGTACTCTCAGTAGGAGAAACTCAAAGAATTAAACTAGCTTCAGAATTATCAAAAAGAGATACTGGAAATACTTTTTACATCATAGATGAACCTACCACTGGACTTCATTTTGAAGACATCCGTGTTTTAATGGATGTTTTAAATAAACTAACCGACAAAGGAAATACTGTACTAATTATTGAACACAACTTAGACGTAATAAAACTAGCTGATCACATTATTGATGCTGGTATGGAAGGCGGAAAAGGTGGTGGAGAAATTTTAGCCACAGGAACACCTGAACAAGTTGCAAAACATAAAACAAGTTATACTGCTAAGTTTTTAAAAAAAGAACTAAAAAAAACACAAATAGATAAATAACAGTGACTTAATTGAAAAACATCGCGAAAAGAACAAAAATAATGTTAATGAAATGTTAACAAAATTAGGGTTAACCCTAATTGAGTAGGGTTAACCCTATAGCTCAATTAGGGTTATTGAGTATTGACAAACTATCTTTTTTGATCTAGATTTACCATATTAAAAATTATATGCTATAAATTTTTAAATATGAAAAAAGAGAAAAATTCTATATTAATTATAGATAGTTGCCCCTTAATTTGTGAAGCCTATAAAAACATTATTAATAGATAGTATAGATCGAAAAATATTATACGAACTATCTATTGGAGCCAGAATGAAAGATATGCCTAATTACGTTCCTTTATCTGCCGCTAGTATTGAAAAAAGAAAACGTCATCTAAAAAAAATATTTAACGTAAAAGATAAAGGAGGAGATAGAGAACTTATACTTGTTGCTAAAGAAAAAGGACTTATATAAAATATAAGTAAGGTTTTCCCTTACTTTTTTTACGGTTTTTCTTTAATTTTTTTATTCTTAAAAAAATAGCTTTGAAGGAAACTTAATACAACTATTAAATACATAACTTTTGAAAGACACATTAATTAATTTAGTAACTAGATTATTAAAAAATAATCAAATAGCTTTTGATAAAGAAGAATTATCTTTTCAAATACAGAGTCATCCATCGTACCCTAGTTTACATGCAATTACTGGTGTATTAGATCATTTTAATATAGAAAACGTCGCTGCTGATGTACCTGCAAACAAAGAAACTCTTGCACAATTACCCGATTGTTTTATTGCGCAAATTAATACTGAACAAGGTAAAGACTTAATTGTTGTAGACCGAAAAAAATCAGATTACAACATATACAATACTGAAAACAAAAAGGAAAAAAATTCTGAAGCTGATTTTCTTAAAAAATTCACAGGTATTATAGTCGCTGTTGAACAATCAGAAGAAAATGCACAGGTAAAACCAAAATCTAATATTTCTAAAATTATTGCTTTTGGAATCTTAACAATTTTCGCTTCATATCTAATTTTTAGTAATTCAAATTCTCCCTTTACTATTACATACCTTATTTTATCTATTATAGGTATAATAACTAGTGTTGCAATATTAAAACAAGAACTAGGTCTAAAAACAACCATTGGTGATGCTTTTTGTTCTAGCTCCGATGAAAAAAAAGACTGTGATGCTGTACTAACTTCTAAAGGAGCTGAAATAATTAAAGGGTATAAATTAAGCGATTTAAGTATTCTTTATTTCTCTGGAATAACTCTTCTAACACTATCTCAAATAACAAACCCTGTATACTCTTATACGATTAGTTTACTTGCAATACCAATAACTTTATATTCTTTGTATTACCAATATGCTATTGTAAAAAAATGGTGCTTATTATGCTTAAGTATTGTTGGGATATTATGGTTTCAAGCCGCAATCCCTTTAGCTACAAATACTTTTATAAATAATTTCGTATTAACTGATTTTATTACCGTAGGTATTGTAGCATCAATCGTTTGGCTAATTTGGAGTTATATTAAACCTTTAGTAACTGATATTACAGAATTAAAGAAAGAAAAAATAGAGAATGTAAAATTCAAACGTAATTACACTTTATTTAGCAGTCTCTTACAAAAATCTCCTCAAATAAATACTAATATTGAAAATAGTCAAGAAATTATTTTTGGTAATCCTAATTCTACCTTAGAACTAACGATTATAACAAATCCTTTTTGCGGACATTGTAAACCTGTTCATAAACATATCCATGAAATTTTAAATAGATATAATGATAATGTAAAAGTAAAAATCCGTTTCAACGTAAATACTGAAAATACTGATAATGACCTTTTTAAAATAACAAACAGTCTTTTATCTATTTATCATACTAAAGGAGAGCAGGAATGTTTGAAAGCTATGAATGAGATTTACAATGGAAAAAAACCAGAAAAATGGTTAAATAAATGGGAGGACACTACTAAAAAAGAACTATATATTAAAGAATTAGAAAAAGAAAGTGCTTGGTGTAAGGATAATACAATCAACTTTACTCCTGAAATTTTAGTTAATGGAAAATCTTTCCCTAAAGAATATAATAGAACAGATCTTATTTTCTTTATTGAAGAATTAGAAGAAAATTGTCAACAATTAGTAACTATACAAAACTAAAATAACAAAGCCCTAAATAGGGCTTTGAATTTTGAACAAAATTCTCTCGCGAAGAATAGACACATACGGTGAGTGTCTTTAAATGTTCGCCGCAAAAGTAATCTTAATATTTTAATTATGAAAAAATCAATTTTAAACCTAGGTAAAGCTTTAAATAAAGCGGAGCAAAAAACTATTAATGGTGGAGGATGGCCTACCAACGAAAAAGACTGCCTTTTATGTGGAGGTGAATGGGGAGGAGTTTTATGTTCTCTACCTTCTAATTCTGTTTGTTTGTAAAAAATAATCTCAAAAAAATACATAATATCATGAAAAAACAAATTTTAAACTTAGGTAAAACTTTAAACAAAGCGGAACAAAAATTAGTAAATGGAGGTAGGTTCTCTGATGATTGTGGTGGATGTATAGCTTATGCTGATTCAAGAGATGACGGCAGTGATAGAACCCTAAAAAAATGGCAAAAAGACCTAGATGATTGTCGAGCTAGTTCTTCTGAATGTCAATCATAACATAATGTTAAAAATGTGATTGCATCACATACAAAAGCAATTACCATTAGTTTTTCAAAAAAACTAATGGTAATTAACATATTTAAAACCTTTCGAAATGAAATACTCTGTATTATTATTATTATTAAATTTTAATTTTACCTTTTCTCAAACAAGCGGTAGAATAACTTACAAAGCATTTTTTACAAAACCAGAAGCTACAGAAGAGTTGAGAAGTAAAAACATTTTGCGTTATCAAGAATCACTTGATGAAGAAATGATGCTTAAAATGCTTACTTTTAATTTAGATTTTAATAATAATGAATCTTTATTTTATTTATCACAAAATTTAATTTCAGAACATGAAAATCAAAGTAGAAAAAAATATGTTACTAGTTTATTTTATGGATTTGATAAAATTTACATTAATAAAACAAAAGACGAACTCATTGAGCAATTATATTATTCATCTGGCAGCATCCTTAAATTTAGAAAAGCAAATTTTATAGAATGGAACATCACCAAAAAAACAAAAAATATAATTGGTTACAAATGCTACAAAGCTACTTATACATATATTCAAAAATGGAGAGGAAGAGAGTTTCCTTGGAAGATCATTGCTTGGTACACTCCTGAAATACCTAAACAATACGGACCAATTCGCTATACTGGTCTTCCAGGAACTATACTTCAAATTTCAGAAGAAAACAGGAGTTTCATTGCTACAGGAATAAAATTCTTTAATGAAGAGATAAAAATAAAAAAACCAAGTGATGGAAAAATATTAGAATAAATACTTCATCTAAAAAAGTGCTCAACCCTTTTATTAATGAAAATAACAATTACTTGAAAAAATTCCCAAATTACAAACAAACAGAAGCTAAAGATTGTGGGCCTACTTGTATAAAAATCATAGCTAAACACTATGGTAAAACAATTAACACACAACAATTACGTAGCCTAAGCGAAACTACTCGTGAAGGAAGTAGTTTATTAGGTTTAAGTGATGCTGTAGAATCTATGGGCTTCAAGTCCTTAGGTATTAAACTTGCTTTTAATAAACTTAAAGAAGCACCGCTTCCTTGTATAATTCATTGGAATAAAAACCACTATGTTGTTCTTTATAAAATTAAAAAAGACACTGTTTATATTTCCGATCCAGCACACGGATTAATCTCTTTTACAAAAGAAGAATTTATACAAAATTGGATTGGCAATAATGCTGATGAAAATACCGAAGAAGGTATTGCTTTATTAGTAGAACCAACTCCTAAATTTTATAGTGAAGAATTTGAAGAAGATGAAAAATTTGGATTCTCATTTATATTCAAATACTTATTCAAATACAAAAAATTCATAGTCCAACTTATTATTGGGCTACTCGCAGGTAGTTTACTACAACTAATTCTACCTTTTTTAACACAAAGTGTGGTTGATGTTGGTATTAAAAATCAAGATTTAAACTTTATATATCTTATTCTTTTTGCACAATTATTTCTTTTTATAGGTAAAGCTTCCTTAGAAATTATTCGTAGTTGGATTTTACTTCACCTAAGCACACGAATAAATATTTCATTAATTTCTGATTTCTTTATTAAGTTAATGAAACTACCTATCTCCTATTTTGATGTTCGTATGACAGGAGATTTATTACAAAGAATTAACGATCATAAACGTATTGAAAGAATATTAACAACCTCTTCTTTAACTGTTTTATTCTCCTTTTTCAACCTGATTATTTTCAGTTTAGTTTTAGGGTATTACAGTTTACAAATCTTTGGAGTATTTGTACTAGGAAGCGTTTTATACTTCGGATGGGTATTATTCTTCTTTAAAAAACGTAAAGAATTAGATTATAAACGATTCTCACAAGTAAGTCAAGAACAAAGTAAAGTGATTGAGCTTATTAACGGAATGCAAGAAATTAAACTACACAATGCTGAACGTAGAATGCGTTGGAATTGGGAATATGTTCAAGCTCGTTTATTTAAAGTTGCTACCAAAAGTTTAGCCTTAGAACAAACACAAAGTGTTGGTTCTAACTTTATTAACGAACTTAAAAATATGTTCATCACTATTTTGTCTGCAAAATTAGTAATAGACGGACAAATTACTTTAGGTATGATGATGGCAATTAGTTATATCGTTGGGCAATTAAACGGACCGATTACTCAGTTGATTAATTTTATGCGGGATGTACAAGACGCTCAAATATCTATTGACAGACTTGGTGAAATTCATAGTATGGAAGATGAAGAAAAACCTGGTGATGAAAAAGTAACAAACATTCCTGAAAACGAATCTATAAAAATCAACAATATCTCTTTTAGATATACTGGTGGATTAGAACCTGTTTTAAAAGATTTATCTGTCGAAATTCCAGCAAACAAAACAACCGCTATTGTGGGTGTTAGCGGAAGCGGAAAAACAACGTTAATGAAATTATTACTTGGTTTTTATCAAGTAGATTCTGGAGATATTTCTGTCGGAAACTTCAACCTTAAAACAATCTCTCAAAAAGAATGGAGAAGAAACTGTGGTGTTGTAATGCAAGAAGGATACATTTTTAATGATTCTATTGCTAAAAACATTGCAGTTGGTGAAGATTATGTAGATAAAGAAAAACTAGCTCATGCTATTGATGTAGCAAATATCGCTGATTATATAGATGGACTACCTTTAGGATACAATACAAAAATTGGTAGCGAAGGTAACGGATTGAGTACTGGACAAAAACAACGTTTATTAATTGCTCGTTCTGTTTATAAAAACCCGAAATTCTTATTTTTTGATGAAGCTACTTCTGCTTTAGATGCCAACAACGAAAAAGTAATTATGGGCAAACTAAATGAGTTTTTCTCTAATAAAACAGCTGTTGTTATTGCACATAGATTAAGTACCGTAAAAAATGCACATCAAATTATTGTATTAGACAAAGGAAAAATCATCGAAAAAGGTTCTCATGAAGAACTTATAAAATTAAACGGAAGCTATTATCACCTAGTTAAAAATCAACTTGACTTAGGTAAATAAATAAAACGTCATTACGAGAAGAGAAGCGACGAAGTAATCTCATCAATATAAACAGATTGCTTCATCTCATTCGCAATGACAAACAATATTCTCTCGCGAGGAATAGACACAAACCTTGAGTGTCTTTAAACCGTTCAAGGATTTAATCAAAATAATTAAATCTTATAATTATGAAAAAATCAATTTTAAATTTAGGAAAAGCTTTAAATAAAATAGAGCAAAAAACCATCAATGGAGGAGGAAATGAATGCTCATCTCCTTCTGCTAAATTTTTATGTATGACACAAGGGATATGTGAACCAGGATGTGGTCCTTTTCATATTGTTTAGTTATTCAATAAATCTTATAATTATGGAAAAATTAATTTTAAATTTAGGAAAAACTTTAAATAAAGCTGAACAAAAAACTATTAATGGAGGTCAAGTATTTAACGGACCTTGTTTTGAGTGGTGTGCAGATCCTTATATTCAACAAATGTATTGGAAACCATTAAATTGTAGTTGTAATTCCGGAAGTGGAGGCTCTGGTAATGGAAATTCCGGAAATTCAGGACAAGGACCTGTTGACCCAGTATAAAACACAATATTAATATTTTGATAAATAAAAAATTAAAAACAAAATGAAAAAATCAATTTTAAACTTAGGTAGAACTCTAAATAAAGTAGAACAAAAAACCATTAATGGAGGAATGCATTTTACAACTTGCAATTACTCAGAAGGAGGTGGTGGAGAATGTGGACCTACAGCAGAATGTCAATCTATATGGAATGGACAAAATCTTGGGGTTTGTGTTAGTATTAATCCTGAATAAGAGTTTTTAATTAAAAAACTTGAAAGAAGGTGCTCTAAATAGAGCATCTTCTACAAAAAGAAAGTAAAACAGATGCCACAAAGTAATTTAGAAATAGAAATACGTAGCGAAGAAGTACAGGAAATATTAAGTTATGTACCTAATTGGATGGTCCGCTGGGGAAATACCTTATTTTTTTTACTAATAATTATGTTATTATTTATATCATGGTTTGTTAAGTATCCTGATGTAATTTCTACCCAAGTAATGGTAACAACTTCGTTTCCTCCTGAAAAAATATATGCAAAATCGACAGGGCAGTTTCAAACTTTTTTAACTACTGATGAAAAGAGTGTATCAAAAAATGAAGTATTAGCTATTATAGAAAATAGTGCATCTTACAAAGATGTATTACTTTTAAAAAGCATTACGGACACTATAGAAATTCATAAAGAAAACTTTTCTTTTCCTATCGAAAAACTACCTTTCCTTATCTTAGGAGAAATTACTTCAAGCTTTTCTCAGTTTGAAAATGATTATTCTGAATACATATTAAATAATAAACTTACACCTTACAAATCTGAAACTTTTGCTAACAGAATGTCGGTTATTGAAGCTCGTGGAAGATTACAGATTTTATTATCCCAAAGAGATTTAAACAAAAAAGAATTAGAGTTTAAAGAAATAGACCGTGAACGTAGTACAAAACTGTATGAACAAGGCGTTATTTCTGCCAAAGAAAAAGAGTTAAAAGAAATTGAGTTACTTCAAGCAAAAAGATCTTATAAAAGTTTAGAAAACTCCATTTCACAAATGAGGGAACTCATTAATAATTCTTCTAAGAATTTAGAAGGTACTTCTATTAAAAAAACTCAAAATGATAGTAGACTTAAAAAGAAAGCGATACAATCATTTCTATATTTAAAAAAGGCTATTAAAGATTGGGAAAAACAATATGCTTTAATATCATCTATAAACGGAAAAGTATCTTTCTTATCTTTTTGGAATAAAAACCAAACTGTTAAATCTGGGGAGTTAATTTTTACGATTATTCCTGATGAAGGAAATTCCTTCATAGGTAAAATAAAAGCTCCTGCTACTAATTCAGGTAAGATTAAAAAGGGGCAAAAAGTGCAAATAAAACTATTGAATTATCCTTCTGATGAATTTGGTGAATTAAACGGAGAAGTAAAGTCTATTTCATTAACACCTGATGAAGAAGGTAATTATTTAATTAATGTTGAATTACCACAAAATTTAAAAACTACCTACGATAAAACAATTTCTTTTAGACAAGAAATGAAAGGTACAGCAGATATCGTAACTGAAGACTTACGTTTGATAGAACGGTTTTTCTATCAACTTAGAAATATTATTAAATAAAAACATTCTCTCGCGAAGAATAGACACAAACCTTGAGTGTCTTTAAATGATCAAGGGTTTAATCAAATTAATTAAATCTTATAATTATGAAAAAACAAATTTTAAATTTAGGTAAACTATTGAATAAAAAACAACAAAAACAAATTAATGGAGGTTTTTTAGGTGGAGAAAATTGTATAAGTGATGGTGATTGCCAAAAAGGGTTTATTTGTAATTGTTCTATTTGTATAGACCCAACTAAACCATACATACCTTGTGATTAAACTAAAAATTATGAAAAAACAAATTTTAAACTTAGGAAAAGCTTTAAATAAAAGCGGAGCAAAATAATTGATAGAACATTTTCTATCAACAAAAAAACTTTCTCTCGCGAAGAATAGACACAAACCTTGAGTGTCTTTAAATGATCAAGGATTTAATCAAATTAATTAAATCTTATAATTATGAAAAATCAAATTTTAAATTTAGGAAAAGCTTTAAATAAAGCTGATCAAAAACAAATTAATGGAGGCTTTGGTTGTAGTCAATTTCCTCGTTCTCTATGTTTTGGGCCTGTTCCTGGCTGCTTATCTTGTAATCAATTAGTCAATTATCCTGGAGCTATTGGTTGCGTTAGAATTCATAGTGATTGTTTTGATGGACAAGAATTAACTTAAACTATTTTTTATGAAAAATCAAATTTTAAATTTAGGGAATGCTTTAAATAAATCTGAGCAAAAACAAATTAATGGAGGTAATATGGATGCCACTTGTGAAGAATTAGGCTGGAACGAATATACGTGTGCTAACGTGGGACCAGAAGATCAAGTTGATAGAAATTATTATAAATGCTGTTAATAAATATAGTAAAATGAAAAAATCAATCTTAAATATAGGAAATGCATTGAGTAAAACTGAGCAAAAAAAAGTTAATGGTGGAAGTGATGACTGTTTCACACCATACTTATGCTATGGTGCACCTAATCCTTTTGTTCCATGCGGGACTTGTGAAGAGTACAATCAATTATCTCAATACTGTAAAAACAGAGTTATAAATAGCTGTTTTTAATCATTAAAAAACATTGAAATTTATGAAAAAATCAATTTTAAATTTAGGAAATGCTTTAAATAAAGCGGAACAAAAAGAAATTAACGGAGGAATGCTTATAGACCCTTGTACCGGTTCTAGTATTTATAGTGATATTGGAGGCGGAGAGTGCACATATCGTCCAAAAGGAATGGATACCAGAAAGTTGTGTTTAGGGAAAATTTTAAATGGTTATTGTGCTCCTTTAAATTAAGGTAAAGCGGAGTAATATAATTGATAAAACATTTTCTATCAATAAAAAAACATTCTCTCGCGAAGAATAGACACAAACCTTGAGTGTCTTTAAATGATCAAGGATTTAATCAAATTAATTAAATCTTATAATTATGAAAAATCAAATTTTAAATTTAGGAAAAGCTTTAAATAAAGCTGATCAAAAACAAATTAATGGAGGCTTTGGTTGTAGTCAATTTCCTCGTTCTCTATGTTTTGGGCCTGTTCCTGGCTGCTTATCTTGTAATCAATTAGTCAATTATCCTGGAGCTATTGGTTGCGTTAGAATTCATAGTGATTGTTTTGATGGGCAAGAATTAACTTAAACTATTTTTTATGAAAAATCAAATTTTAAATTTAGGAAAAAGCTTAAACAAAGCAGAACAACAACAAATTAATGGAGGTGCAAACCTTCCATATGATAACGAAAGAGATTGTGAATTAAATGGTGGTATATGGTACGCATGTATTAGCGAATGTTATAACTCAAAAGATCCACATTTTCCTCCTTGTATGTAAAAACTGAATAATTAATATTTTAAGAAGCTCTTTTAAGAGCTTCTTTTTTATTGGTATAAACCAAAAAACCACTAAATTAGCAGGCTTGCTAAAAAGTAAACTTAGCAATAAACAGTGATTGTTAATCTAAAAAGATATATAATTTATGACTCCGAATGATGACAGAAAAATAAAAGAAAAATTACAACCAAAAACTTGGAATGAAATAAAAACAAACGATTCTTGGGCTATATTTAAAATCATGGCTGAGTTTGTTGAAGGATATGAAAAACTCAGTAAAATAGGACCTTGTGTTTCTATTTTTGGTTCTGCTCGTACTAAAACCAATCATCCTTACTATAAGTTAGCCGAAGAAGTAGCTTATCAGTTAACTCAAAACGGATTTGGAGTAATTACCGGTGGTGGCCCAGGTATTATGGAAGCTGGTAATAAAGGTGCTGATAGAGGGAAAGGAACTTCAGTCGGGTTAAATATCGAACTACCTTTTGAGCAACACGATAATCCGTGGATTGACCATGATAAAAACTTAAATTTCGATTACTTTTTTGTTCGTAAAGTAATGTTTGTAAAGTATTCACAAGGTTTTGTAGTTATGCCTGGTGGTTTTGGAACTCTTGACGAACTTTTTGAAGCAATTACCTTAATTCAAACAAATAAAATAGGCCGTTTTCCTATTGTTTTAGTCGGTAAGAAATTCTGGGGTGGTTTAATCGATTGGATTAAAAACACTTTGTTGGAAGAAGGAAATATTAGCGAAAAAGACTTAAATTTATTTAGAGTTGTTGATACTGCAGATGAAGCAGTTGAGCATTTTAATAAATTCTATGCTAAATACAAATTAAAGCCAAATTTTTAAAAATAACTAACTATATTTAAAGCTCGTTGAAAATTCAACGAGCTTTTATTTTTTAATTTGAAATATCTAAAAACCCTTTTCTTGTTTTTTTTAATGCACTGTTTGTTTATAACAGCGCAAACAAATTCTATTGAAATAAACGCTAGGTTAGATGTTAAAAACGATTTACTTCATATTCAGCAAAAAACAGTTTTTTTTAACAACTCTTCTACCAATTTAAACGAATTATTTTTACACAATTGGGCTAATAGTTTTAAAAACAACCAAACCCCTTTGGCTAAACGTTTTATTGAAGATTATAAAAAAGAATTCCATTTTGCTAATAAAAAAAACAAAGGATATTCTAAAATTAAAAACCTAACTGTAAATTTTGAACAAGTTTCTTTTAAAGAAAAAGAAAATCATCAAGATATTATTCAAGTTCTTTTAAACAAAACATTAAAACCTAAAGACAGCTTAGTTTTATCTACTACATACACAGTTAAAATTCCTTCTGATAAGTTCACTGGTTATGGAAAAACAACTAATGGATATCATTTACGTTTTTGGAATATTGTTCCCACTGTATTTAAAGATAAATGGGAATTAATGAGTAATTTAAACTTAAACGATCTATATCAAGAACCTACAAATTATATTATAGATATTGATGTTCCTATGCAATATCAAATTGAAAGTAACTTATATCAATATAAAACAAAAAAAGAAAAAACTACCAACTATTACCTAATAGGAAAAAATAAAAAAGACATCATTTTAAATATTAGTTTACAAAACAGATTTACTTCTTTTAAAATAAAAAATAAAGAAATTAAAACCGACACCTATATAAAAAGCATTACAAATAGTAACTCAACAAAAACAATACAGCAACAAATAAGTTTTATTGAAAATTATATAGGTAAACATACACTTCCAGAAATTTTTGTAGATGCTAGAACAGTTAATAAAAACTCTTCTTATGAAATTTACGGATTACCTCGTTGGTTAAAACCTTTTCCTAAAAAATTTCGATGGGAAATAAAGTTTTTTAAAGCTTTAACTAGAAAATATTTAAACGATGTTTTTAGTGTAAATCAAAGAACAAATTATTGGCTTACTGATGGATTGGAAACTTTTTTAATGATGGAATATATTAAAAAGTATTATCCAGATATAACAATTTTAGGAAAATACTCTAAATACTGGCCAATAAAAACTTACAATATTTCTAAGCTAAAACAAAACGACAAGTATGCTTTTATCTATCAGTTTAGCGCTCGTAAATTTTATGACCAAGCATTAAATGTTTCAGCAGATTCACTTTCTAACTTCAATAAAAAAATAGTTAGTAAATATAAGGCAGGCTTAGGTTTATCTTATCTTCAAGATTATTTAGGTGATAGTATTTTAAAAAAATCTATTAAAGAATATTATTCAGAAACCAACTTTAAAATAGGTAACAACAATACTTTCGAAGATATTCTTAAAAAAAATACTTCAAAAAATTTAAAGTGGTTTTTTAATGATTACATCAAAACAACTAAAAAAATTGATTATAAAATTAAAAAGGTCAAATACACAAAAAATAAAGATTCTTTAGAAATTACCATCAAAAATAAAAGAAATTTTTCTGCTCCAATTGCCTTGTATGGAATTCGAGAAAAAAACATAAAATATAAAAAGTGGTTTGACGGAATAGACTCCACAAAAACGATAAAAATAAAAAGAGGAAATTTTGATAAACTAGCCTTAAACTACGAGAATATATATCCTGAATACAACTCTTTAGATAATTTTAGAAAAGTTAATAATAGCTTAATTAACAAACCTCTTCAATTTCGCTTTTTTAAAGATGTTGAAAACCCTTATTACAATCAGCTATTTTACTACCCAGACTTAAAATATAATATATATGACGGACTTATACTTGGTATTAACTTTAATAATAAATCCGTTTCAAACTATAATTTTGAATTCAGCTTAACTCCTAATTATAGTACTAAAAGTAAAAATTTTACAGGTTCATACTCTTTTGCTTACAATCATTTTTTTAAAAAATCTAGTATTTATAAAATACGTTATGGTGTAGGTGGAAGTAATTTTCATTATGCACCAGAATTACAATACAAAACGTTTACTCCTTTTACAAGTATACAATTTAGACGAAATACTCTTAGAGATAATGGACTAAAACTTTTAACTGCACGACTAATAAGTGTAAATAAAGAATTAGCTCCTAATGCTATTAAGCAAGAAAAAGACAAATACAACATCTATAATTTAAGGTACATTCAATCTAAATTTGATGCTATTAACAGAACCCTATACGCTGTAAATACAGAGTTTAATTCTAACTTTACGAAAATAACAACAGATATTCGTTACCGCAGATTTTTTAAAGCTGATAAAAGTTATGAAATACGTTTTTTTGGAGGTTATTTCTTATCTAACAAAACAACAGGAGATTATTTTAGCTTCGGATTAAATAGTGGATCTGATTATTTGTTTGAACAAAATTTATTTGGTCGATCGGAAAATGAAGGAATTTTTAGTCAGCAATTTGTTATAGGTCAAGGAGGTTTTAAATCTAAATTTAGCGAACCACATTTTGCTAACCAACTAATCACTTCAGTAAACACAAGTTTTACTGTATGGAAATCTTTTGAGTTTTATAACGATTTTGCCATGTTAAAAAATAAAAACACTACGCCAAAGTATTTTTATGAAAACGGAATTCGTTTAAACTTAATTCCAAATATTTTCGAATTTTACTTTCCGATTTACACAAACGAAGGTTTTGAAATTACAAAACATAAATATCCTTCAAAAATTAGATTTATCGTATCTACAGATATTAACAGAATCTATAATTTTTTCAGAAGAGGTTTATTATAGATACTTCAACAATTTTCGTTTTTTCTCTATTTTTTTGAAGATAATTCAATAAATATTGAAATTTTTAAATTTCAACTAAAAAAACTATCTTTGTAACCGTACCAAAATTAGACGATCATGACGCAAAATACAGAAGTAGCTAACACTCAACAACTTTCTTTTCAAGATTTTAAAAATGAAGTTTTAAACGATTACAGAATTGCTCGTATAAGTAGAGAATGTAGTTTATTAGGACGAAGAGAAGTTTTAACGGGTAAAGCTAAATTTGGAATTTTTGGTGATGGTAAAGAAGTACCGCAATTAGCAATGGCTAAAGCTTTTCAAAATGGTGATTTCCGTTCTGGGTATTATCGCGATCAAACTTTTATGATGGCTATTGGAGAGTTAACTCCTCAACAATTTTTTGCTGGCTTGTATGCACATACCGATATTAATATCGAACCAATGTCTGCAGGTCGTCAAATGGGAGGTCACTTTGCTACTCATTCTATTGATGAAAATGGTAACTGGAAAAACTTAACTGCTCAGAAAAATTCATCCGCAGATATTTCACCAACCGCAGGTCAAATGCCTCGTTTATTAGGTTTAGCACAAGCTTCTAAAATCTACAGAAATGTTGAAGGTTTAGAAAATTTCACAAACTTTTCAAATAAAGGTAATGAAGTAGCTTGGGGTACTATTGGTAATGCGAGTACAAGTGAAGGGTTGTTTTTTGAAACCATCAATGCGGCAGGTGTTTTACAAGTACCAATGGTTATGAATGTTTGGGATGATGAATATGGAATTTCGGTACACGCAAAACATCAAACAACAAAAGAAAGTATTTCTGAAATTTTAAAAGGATTCCAGAAAGAAAACGATACAAACGGATATGAAATTTTTGTAGTAAATGGTTGGGATTATGTACAACTAATCGATACTTACAATAAAGCTTCAAAAATTGCTAGAGAGCAACATATTCCTGTTTTAATTCATGTAAAAGAACTAACACAACCACAAGGACATTCAACTTCTGGCTCACACGAAAGATATAAATCTCCAGAACGTCTACAATGGGAACAAGATTTCGACTGTATAACTCAAATGCGTAAATGGATTTTAGAGTTTGAATTGCAAGATGAAAATGGAGATACTTTAAAGTTTATTGATTCTGAAGAAGAATTAATAGCTATTGAAAAAGAAGCAAAGAAACAAGTTAGCAAAGCAAAACGAGATGCTTGGAGTGCTTTTACAAATGAAATAAAAGCTGAAGTTGCTATCGCAATTGAATTACTAGAAAAAGTAGCTCAAAAAAGCAATAATGGGTCATTCATATCTAAATATAAAAATGATTTAGCAACTATTGATGAGCCTATTCGTAAAGATATTTTAGTTGCAGCACGTAAAAGTTTACGTTATTTAAAAGATGAAAACTTTGCTGAAAAAGTTGAGTTGCAAAACTTCATAAAATCATCTATTAATAGTGCTGCTGTAAAATATTCTGCTCACTTATTAAGCGAAACAGAACAAGCAACACAAAATGTTACTGTAGAAGCTCCTACATATGCATCAGAAAAAAATATGGTAGATGCTCGTATTATTATGCGTGATAATTTTGATGCTATTTTTAATAAATACCCAGAAACTTTAATTTTTGGTGAAGATGCTGGTTATATTGGTGATGTAAACCAAGGATTAGAAGGCTTACAAGAAAAGCATGGAGAATTAAGAGTTTCAGACGTTGGTATTCGTGAAGCTACTATTTTAGGTCAAGGAATTGGAATGGCTATGAGAGGACTACGTCCGATTGCTGAAATTCAGTATTTAGATTACCTTTTATATGCTTTACAAATTATGAGTGACGATTTAGCAACACTTCGTTACCGTACATTTGGTAAACAAAAAGCACCATTAATTATTCGTACTCGTGGACATCGTTTAGAAGGTATTTGGCATTCTGGTTCACCAATGGGAGGAATTATAAATAACATTCGTGGAATCCACGTTTTAGTACCAAGAAATATGACGAAAGCTGCCGGATTCTACAACACTTTATTAGAAGGTGACGATCCTGCTTTAGTAGTTGAATGTTTAAATGGTTATCGTTTAAAAGAAGAATTACCAACCAATTTAGGTGAATTTAAAACACCGATTGGAGTTGTAGAAACCATTAAAGAAGGAACAGATATTACTATTATTTCTTACGGATCTACGCTTAGAATTGTAGAAGAAGCTGCTAAAGATTTAGCACAAGTTGGTATCGACGTAGAAATTGTAGATGCACAAAGTTTACTCCCTTTTGATATTAATCACGATACAGTTAAATCGGTTGCAAAAACAAACAGGTTATTAGTTGTTGACGAAGATGTTCCTGGTGGAGCTTCAGCATATTTATTACAAGAAATTGTTGAAAACCAAAACGGATATAAACATTTAGATAGCAAACCTCAAACTTTAACAGCAAAAGCACATAGACCTGCTTATGGAACAGACGGAGATTATTTCTCTAAACCATCTGCTGAAGATATTTTTGAAAAAGTGTATGAGATTATGCATGAAGCCAATCCTACAAAATTTAAGAGTTTGTATTAATCAACCTCTCTTAACAAACTATTACCTATTGCGCACTGTAAACAACGTTTCTTTGCGCAATAGTTATTTTTAAGTTCTAATAAAGCTTGACTTTCAAAAGCACTTTTTGATTTAATTTTCAACTCTGAAAACTTAGTTATTATTGAGTTTTTCTCAGGCTTTAATTCTTTTATCAAGTTTAAAATAACTTCTTGAGCTTCTTCTCCTCTACTTTTGTGATAGATAAACTTTAAAGGGATTACTGTATTTATTAATAACAAATCTATAAATGATTTTGTTAGTTTTTTTGTTGATTTTTTTGAGGTAGTTTCAAAAGTATAATGCGATTTCCAAAAATCGTTTACTTCAACTGATAATAACTTGTAAAAATTTTCAATTTTATTTATTTCCATCAATTTAGAAAACAAATTCTCTTGCTTATGAAATAAAGCAACTAATTGAGAAATTCGTATTGTTGGAAAATTAGTTGGTCGCATTCTAAAAAACTGAAATTTCCTGTTAGTAATGGGAAGCAACTTATATTTATGTTGTATATAATCATATTCTTTTTTGAGCTCTTTTTGATATAATTCTTCAATTTCATTATTTAAAAATCCTGCTTGTCCAAATAACAATGCTGGTAACTGTAATTCGTTAGATCTGACTTTTCTAAGTATTGAGAAATCAAACGATTGTGCTAATTGTAAAAATGCTTCTCCGTTTACTTTCAATCCGAAGTTTTTAGCTAATAACTGAAACAATACAGCTTCATAATCATTATTAGAATTTGTTAAAAGTTGTTTTATTAAAACTGATTTATTTTCTAACCTATCAAAATATAAACGTTCTAACCAATTATTAAACAAAAACGAATCGACCTCTTTTATTTGATTTTCACAAGGAATAAAACGTTGCTCTTTAGAAAATAATTTTTGATAATTATTTAGTAAGTTATTCGCTACAAAGTCCCTTAATATTAAAGTTGGTAACGGCAAATTGTTCTTCATATAAACATCAGCATCATACCTCCAAACTACATGTAAAATCACAGCATCGTAGTTTTCATCTTCTTCATGCTTATGTAAATACCAATCGGAAGAGTTTACATGAATCTCAATATTACCAATCCATAATTGATTATTTATTTTTAATTGAGCGTTTAAAAAATCTGGTCCTGAATTTTTATTATACGTTCCAGATTTAACAATTTGAATATCTTCACCTATCGTTGATTTCAAACGAGTTACATCCAGCAATTTGTATTGCCATAAAAAATGTAGAAATTCTTCTTTCATAACCGTAAATTAGCAATTCTTTTACGACTAAAACACAAGTCGTTTAAGTATAAAATTTTGACTTTAAGGTAATTAATTAAATTCAAAAACACAAAACCTATAAATTTATGCCTATATAGGCACACTATATTAAGATATGAAAAACTTTACTAAATCACTTTTTATCAGCGGATTCCCTGTTTTTGCATTAATTATTTTTGTAAAAACAATCATTGATGCTAATTTCAATATTAGTAATATTGGTATATTAATTTTATCAATTACTGTTGTTGTCTTTTTTTCAATGCTATTTATAAAACCTGTAGCAAGAACCACAAAAACACTTACTTTTTATTCAAGTTTAATCGTTTTAGGTTTTACTCTAAATCTTTTTAATTTCGAACAGAAATCTCTTTTAATCGCTGTTGGATTAGCTCTAGGGTGGTTGGCTTATTTAACTTGGTATTCTTCTTTTAATTCAAGAAACACTTCTGTTTTAGAAGTTGGAAAAATATTACCAGATTTTACACTTGAAAATGGAGATTCAAAACAAATTTCTTTAAATGACTTATCTGGTGATTTTAAAATATTTATCTTTTACAGAGGTAATTGGTGTCCGCTTTGTATGGCACAAATAAAAGAAGTAGTAAACGAATATAAAGAGTTAGAAAAACGAAATGCTGATATGGTTTTAGTAAGTTCTCAACCTCATAAATTCACAAAAAGTTTAGCAAACAAACACAAAGTCCCTTTTCATTTTTTAGTTGACAAAAATAATAAAACTGCTAAACAATTAGGAATTTTACATGAAAACGGATTACCAGCAGGGTTTCAAGTTTTTGGTTACGAATCTGACGTTGTATTACCAACTGTAATTATTACTGATAAAGACAATAAAATTATTTTTGCCGATTTAACCGATAATTATCGTGTGCGTCCAGAACCAGCAACTTTTATAAAAATAATTGACAACTATAAAGATTAAATTTATTGAACTATCAATTTTTACAATTACTAAACATTTATCATTCTTAAAAGCAATTGTATTTTTGCTACATCAATACATAAAAAATGAATAGTATAGAAAATTTAAAATGGCGTTATGCTGTTAAAAAATTCGACGAAAATAAATCACTTTCAGAAGCTCAAATAAATACGTTAAAAGAAGCTTTTAATTTAACTGCTACTTCTTACGGATTGCAACCAATTAAAATGGTTGTAATTAAAAATAAAGAGATTCAACAAAGATTAGTTGAACATTCTTGGAATCAGCAGCAAGTAGTGCAAACATCTCATTTGTTAGTTATTTGCATTCCTAAAACTTACACTGAAAAAGAAGTAGAAAGTTATTTCGATTTAGTTAAAGAAATAAGAAATACTCCTGATGAAATTTTAAATCCTTTTAAAGAAATGCTTACAAGTTCTATTGCAAGTAAAACGCAAGAAGAATTAAGTAGCTGGAATAAAAATCAAGCTTATATTGCTTTAGGAAATTTAATGACAGTTGCTGCAAACGAAAAAATTGATTCTTGCCCAATGGAAGGTTTTGTTCCTGAAAAATACGATGAGATTTTAGAACTGGACAAGCATAATTTAACCTCAGTCTTAGTATTACCTGTTGGTTTTAGAGCTGAAGACGATTATATGAAAGACTTAAAAAAAGTTCGTAGAAAAACTGAAGAAGTTATTATTGAACTATAGTTCTACAATTACAAATTATCAATTAGGAATTGTAAAGTAAGAAATTTAGTACATTCGTAATTCCTAATTGATAATTAACCGCATGCAACCACTACACATATTACTCCTTATTCTTGCTTATTTTGGTGTATTAATTTTGATTTCTTACATCACAAGTAAATCAGCAAATAACAATACATTTTTTAAAGCAGATAATTCTTCTCCTTGGTATTTAGTAGCCTTTGGTATGATAGGTGCTTCACTATCTGGAGTTACATTTATATCCGTTCCTGGATGGGTAGAAGGTCAGCAAATGAGCTACATGCAAATGGTATTAGGTTATGTTGTTGGATACGCAGTAATTGGCTTAATACTACTTCCGCTTTACTATAAATTAAATTTAACTTCTATCTATACGTATTTAGAAGATCGTTTTGGTAGATATTCCTACAAAACAGGAGCTTCATTCTTTTTATTATCAAGAACAGTTGGAGCGGCTTTTCGTTTATTTTTAGTAGCCAATGTATTACAATTAATTTTGTTCGATGCTTACGGAATTCCGTTTTGGGTAACCGTAACTATCACCATTTTACTAATTTGGTTATATACTTTTAAAGGAGGAATAAAAACTATTGTCTGGACAGATACTTTACAAACCTTGTTTATGTTAATTGCTGTTGGTGTTTGTATTTATATGATACAAAACGAAATGCAAATAGATAGTTTATTCTCTTATATTTCTGAAAATAAATTATCTAAAATATTCTTTTTTGATGATGTAAAAGCTGGTAATTATTTTTGGAAGCGTTTCTTTTCAGGAGCATTTATTGCTATTGTAATGACTGGATTAGATCAAGATATGATGCAAAAAAACTTAACGTGTCGCAATTTAAAAGATGCTCAAAAAAACATGTTTTGGTTTACCATTGTCTTGGTAATTGTAAATTTTTTCTTTTTAGCATTAGGGGTTTTATTAACCGATTATGCAACCGCAAACGGAATTAACGCTCATAAAGACAACCTTTTTCCAATGATAGCAATGAGTGGTGATTTAGGGATTGCTACTTCACTATTCTTTTTATTAGGATTAATTGCCGCTGCCTATTCGAGTGCCGATAGTGCCTTAACATCGTTAACTACCTCGTTTAGTATTGATATTTTAGAAATTGACAAAAAAGACAACCAACAAGAACAAGAAGAAACACGTAAAAAGATTCATGTTTTATTCTCATTGATATTAATTGCTACCATTTTAATCTTCAAATATTTTATTGCTGACGCAAGTGTAATTGCTAAAATATTTCAATTTGCAGGTTATACATACGGACCTTTATTAGGTTTGTATGCTTTCGGTTTATTTACCAAACTACAAGTAAAAGATAAATTAGTACCTATTATCTGTTTGATTTCTCCTGTACTTACTTATTTGATAAGTATTTTTAGTAAATCTCAATTTAATTTTGATTTCGGATTCTTTGTCTTAATCTTAAACGGGTTCATTACTTTCTTAGGATTATTAGTTATTAAAACTACTAAAAATGCCTAAAAAGGGAAAAGCAAAAAATACGGTAAACAAGGCGAAACATACTCGCTTAATGAAACAGAAAGAAAACAAAGTAAAGCTTGAAAAACAGCGTAATAAAGAACGCTTGAAAGCATTGGTTAAAAAGATGAATGAACAAAAAGAAAATGACAGCAAAACAAATAATAACTAAATTCAATTTAACCGAACATCCAGAGGGTGGGTATTACAAAGAAACTTATAGAAGTAACGGTATTATACAAAATGTACATCTATCTTCTGATTTTATTGGAGATCGAAATTATTCTACTTCAATATACTTCTTATTAACTTCTGATAAATTCTCCGCGTTTCATAAAATAAATCAAGAAGAGATTTGGCATTTTTATAAAGGAAGTGCTTTAAAGTTACACATGATATCCCCTAATGGAGATTACTCTTTTGTTATGATTGGAAACAACTTAGAACAAAACGAACAACCACAATTTGTGGTTCCAGCTGGATATTGGTTTGCCGCAGAAGTTTTAAAAAAAGATGCATACGCTTTTACAGGTTGTACAGTTGCTCCTGGTTTTGATTTTAGAGATTTTGTGTTGCCTAAAAGAGCTGAGTTAATACAATTATTTCCACAACATTCTGAAATAATTACCAAACTTACACATAGCTAAACTCATATAAATTTGGTTTGTTTCTTAACTCTTTTTCTAATAACTTCGTTAACTCACTGATATAAGTCATTAAAACGTACTCATATCATTAAAGTTAACGAAAGGTTAATTTAGAATACAAAAACTACTATCTGGTTTTCACAAACTTATTAAAACCGAATCAATAATTTTTTTGTTATAGTTATTTATTTTTTGATGCGTTGGCATCCAACCCAATAAAAAACGCATAAAATCAGTACATGCTATTGGATATAATTGTCTCCACTCTTTTTCTAACAATAAAAAATCAAAAGAAAATTTAGTAGTATTAAATGCATTATGCAATTCATCAAAATAGTAATTCAACAATTCAGTTTCATAAGTTTCTAATTCATTATTTGAAAGACAACTTCCTAAAAAATAAGCGATATCTTTCATTCCACAACCTCCGCCAACATATTGAAAATCTACTGCAGCAACTTTTGTTCCGTCTTTAGAAAAACAAAAGTTAGCCAATTTTGCATCACCATGTACTATCGTTTGGTAGTTACAAGTGTTTAATAATTCATCAATCAAATGTGCTTTGGCTTTTAGTTCAGCATATTCAATTTTCTCAAACTCATCTGGTCGAGTTGCTAAATGCCAATAAGTTCCTACTTTCCATAATCCTTTCGGTTTTTTATTTAAAAAATTAACATGAAAATTCGCCAACCATTTTAAACAAACTTTAACCTCATTTAAAGTCACCTTTGTTTTTCGTAAAGGATAGTTTTCGTTTAAATCTTCTAAAACAATATATTGTTTATTCGCTTGAGAAAAAGAACCAATTAACTTAGGCACTTTACAAAGATTGGTGCATTGTTTACTAAATTGTTGATACCAATGAGTTTCCACTTGATATGACTTCACTTTTCGTTGATGTGAAAAATTGGTATCCCAACCTCTCGGATGATTGGTTTCTTTATCTAAATCTATAAATTTTACCACAACAGTTTTTAAAGGTGAATTCTTTAACTCATAACGAGAAATAGATCCATAATTACTCCATAATAACTGGATTACTTCTAGTTGGTTACATGAAGTAGCGTGAGTAATTTTTAAAAGGTAATCGATAAAATTTGAATCCATAAATTTTAAAATAGATAAGCTACAAAAATGATTAAATTGGTTGAAATAAAAAATCCCAAGTTTTACAACTTGGGATTTTCTTTTTTATATTTTTAAACTATTTATCTATCGATCCTAAAACACGTTTCATAAAATTATTTAACGCTTCTTTTTTAGGGGTACCATCTTTTATCATTTTATCAACTTCAATAGCTCCGTACATGTTCGATATCAACTCGCCTATAACATCTAATTCTTCATCTTTTAAAGATGGGACTTCTGTTAAGGCTTCTAAAGTTTCAATAGTTTCAAGTACGTAATCTTGGTCGTTTTCTTCGATAAAAGAAGTTAAGTGTTTAATAACTGGTAGTTTCATATTATTATTTTGTCATTGCGAAGCAAAAAACAATTTGCTTTGGCAATCTGTTAATTAAAAAGAGATTACTTCACTACGTTCGTAATGACGTTTAATTATATAACTTCGTTAACCAATTCTTTTAGCACATCAAACTTGTTAGTTTGAGTTTGATTTACAAATTTACCATCAACAAAAGTTGCAAAAGTTGGTAAATTACTTACATCTGCTAATTGACGGCTTTCTGGAAACTTCTCTGCATCTGCTATTACAAAAACCATGTTTTCGTTTTCAGAAGATAACTTCTTAAATTTAGGTTTCATAATACGACAATTACCACACCAAGTTGCAGAAAATTGCACTACTACTTTTTGATTATCTTTAACTAATTTTGCTAAATTATCTTGACTTAATTCTTGTACCATAGTTTATATACTTTTCGAAAGGAGCTCGTGCTCGACCCCTTCAATTGCCTTACACGAACTTAACCCTTTCTTTATTTTAATAATTAGTGACTTGCTAAATATTCAGCAGTACCTTTTGCATTAGGTTGCATTGCATCTTTACCTTCTTCCCAGTTTGCAGGACAAACCTCACCTTTTTCTTGTACGTGTGTATAAGCATCGATTAAACGTAAAAATTCGTTTACGTTACGACCTACTGGCATGTGGTTAACACCTTCATGAAATACGGTTCCTTCTTCGTCGATTAAATAAGTAGCTCTATAAGTTACATTATCTCCTTCAACTTGTACTGTTCCTGTAGCTTCATCATAAGTTTCGTTAGTAATATCTAAAATACCTAAGATAGATGATAAGTTACGGTTACTATCTGCTAATAAAGGGTAAGTTACACCTTCAATTCCTCCGTTATCTTTAGATTGGTTTAACCATGCAAAGTGTACTTCTGGAGTATCACAAGAAGCACCAATTACGATAGTATTTCTTTTTTCAAACTCTCCTAAAGCTGCTTGAAAAGCGTGTAATTCGGTAGGACAAACGAAAGTAAAATCTTTTGGATACCAGAATAATAATACTTTTTTCTTATTGTTTACTGCTTCTTCTAATACATTTACTTTAAATGTATCTCCCATTTCGTTCATTGCATCAACTCCTAAATTTGGAAATTTTTTACCAACTGCTGTAGCCATTTTATATATTTTTTATTAATTAATTATTGTTTTACGAGTACAAATATACCACCGAAAAAAAGTTTGTAATAAAAAAGTTGATGCTAATTTTTTATTTTAGCATCAACTTTATTTATAGTTTCATTTATTTAAAATCAGTTTTGATTATTTTATTTTATATTTTCAACAGTTACGAAATTATTTACTTGCAAAAAGTTTTAAACGTTTTATAAGTTATTCAAACAAAATATAGCGGTACTGTTTCTATGGCTGATGTTTTAGTTGGAAATACTAGAGTTGAAGAAGCTGTAAAAAATGCAGTCCATTCAATTAAGGTTCCTTTTATCCAAGGGAGTGGAGATGCGACAAAAGAGCAAACAGATTTAGAAATTATATGAATTTTAAATTAAATGTAGTCGCAAAAGATTTATTAGTCGACAAAGCTAATTTATTAACACTTCCTATCCCTGAAACGACTGTGTTAGTTGACGAATTACGTGTTTTAGGCGCAAATTATAACAGCTCTAAACGATGTATTTACAGTTATTAATAGTTTAACAAATGATTTCTTTACAAATATTTTAGATTTTTCAATTAATTGGAAAGCTGTAAGCTTAGAAGAAAAAAGTTTATAGCACGTAACCGGAAAACTGGAACTATAAAATTCTCTGGAACACGTGCTGATTTAATTTTTATATCTAATACAAAGTTAAGAGCTATTTCTGAAGTTTATGGTGCTAACGACGGACAAGAACGTTTTGTAAATGACTTTGTTGTCGCTTGGACAAAAGTGATGAACTTAGATAGATTTGATTTAGCATAAAATTATATTTCATAAAAAAAGGAGCGTATTTAACGCTCCTTTTTTTATAATATTTCTGTAACTTAAGCTTTTTCTAAATAATTTTGTATGTATATTTTTTTCACTAATAAAAGCAAAATAGCAACCACAGGAGTAGCCAATATTAATCCTAAATAACCAGTAAATAACCCCAGAACAACTTGTGCAATTAAAATTAAAGCCATAGGAAAAGATATTACTTCTCTTTGTATTAATGGTGTTATAATATTACTTTCTATCACTTGAATTCCTGTATATAATAAAAAAGTGTATAAAACATATTCATCTCCTTTAGAAAAAGCAATAAGTAATGCTGGAGCTAATGCTATTATTGGACCAACATTTGGTATAAAAGCACATATAGTAGCTATTATCGCTAATGTAAGAGCTAAAGGGACTCCTAATAAATACAATCCAATTCCTGTTAAAAATCCAACTATTAACATTGAAAAGAGTTTTCCTAAAAGCCACTTTTTAAGTATTTTTTCGATAGATATTATCGTTTTTAACACTTCTTTTCTGCTATTTTTTGTAAATAACTGAATTATACCATCTATATAAATTGATGGTTGAACTAGAAAAAAAAAACCTAAAGCTATCATTATATAGAAATCTCCAATAATACCAAAAACTGAACTAAAAAAACTTTGTATATTACCTGAAACACCTTTACTTTTAAACGAATTATTTATATTCTCAACTATATAATTTAATGCTTCGTTAGACTGAATTGTTTTTCTTAATGAGTTAATAGCTTCGGGTAAATCATTTTTTAAAATTATAATTTGCTCAGTAATTCTAGGATATAAATTATAGATTAATAAGGTAAAAATCCCAATAATAAAACCAACCGTAAAAACAGTTATTATCCTTTTATTTGTTTTAGGTAATTTTTCATTTATAAATGATGCTATTCCATCAAAAAAAAGAGCTATTAATGTTCCTCCTAAAATTAACAGCAACACTTTAAAAACATATAAAAAGAAAAGGGTTAATAATAAAACTAACACTACTATAAATGTAATTTTAGCCGTTTTTGTTATTAAGTTTGATTGCATAAATGTTTTGATTTCTTTTACTCTACAAAAATACTTCTAAGTTTCTATATTAAGTAACGCTATTAAACATATAATTAACTCATTTCCTTTAATGGAAAAGTATTACTCTTTTTAAATTTAAATATTAAATGAGTTGATATTAATTTTATATAAGCTAATCTTATAAATTTTACTAACTTATTTTTGAACTAAAATTGAATTTTTATTTATGAACAATCAAAAAAACAAAATAATTCCTAATAAAATTTTTAATAAAGTTAATGAAGCTTTAGCTTATTTTCCTTTATTAAAAGATGTTTCAATAGAGTTTAAATTTAAAAAGAATATTAAAAAATCAACAATGCAAGCGCAACCTAGGTTTTTAAATTTATTAACCAATAGAAACCATAGAGAATATGTTATATATATAAGTGATAAGTTTAAAATTTCTAATCAAGAATTAAAAACAACAAATATTCCACATAATGTTTTTGTGGGATGGATAGGGCACGAACTTGGACATATTGTTGATTATGAAAGCATGAATAACTGGGAGTTAATAGTATTCGGTTTTAAATATTTATTCTTAAAAAATCATATAATTCAAGCAGAAAGAAGAGCCGATTTTCATGCCATACAACAAGGTATGGAACATTATATAATAGAAACTAAGAATTTTATTTTAAACCACGCTAACATATCACAAGCGTACAAAAACAGAATTAAAAAGTTTTATTTATCACCCGAAGAAATCATGCAGCTAGTTACCGAAAAAAGTAAAAAAGAGTCTAGTTAATTATTTTGTTGATCTTTTACAAAGGCTTCCCATTCTATAAATTTTTCTTTACCCATAACTCTTTCCATTTTTACTTGCCCACCTTTTTTCTTATTGTGTTCATTCCATTTATGAAAAATCTCTACTGGTATTAGATTAACTTTTACTCCTTCTAAAGCTTTGCTTCTTGCTACTTTATAGTTTTTATTTGCTTCTTTCAAAAATGTATCTAAAACTTCTGATACTTTTGTTTCTTCTTCTTTTAAGTTTGTTCCTAAATACCAATTATGATAAAAATCATCATCTTTATCTCGTTTTGCACAAATGGTATACTCTGTAATTTGAGTATTAAAATGATTTTCTAAACTTCTCATTGCATCGTCCATTTTATTGACTGATAATTGAGAACCTACTGTATTTAAGAAAAACTTTGTTCTTCCTGTAATCTTGATTTCAGCTCTTTCTACATCTGTAAATTCAATTGTGTCTCCAATAAGATACCTCCATGCACCACTAACGGTACTTATAATTAAAACGTAATCTTGATTTTTTTCTACTTGAGATAATGTAATAGACGGAGCACTTTCTTTCAATGTTCCATCTGAATTAATATACTTAGGTTTAAAGGGTACAAATTCGAAATAAATTCCATTATCTGTATTTAATTGCATAGCATTCGTTTCTGGTCTTACCTGAGTTGCAATATATCCTTCAGAAGCTAAATATGTATCTATCACTATAACTTCTTTTCCTAACAAAGATTTAAAGCTTTTCTCATACGGACCAAAAGCAACTCCGCCAGAGGTGTAAACTTGTAGATTAGGCCATATTTCGTGAATATGATTTAAATTATGATAATCAATTACTTTTTGAAGCATTAATTCTATCCAAGATGGAATTCCGCTTAAAGCTCCTATATCCCAACTTTTGGCTTTTTTAGCTATTTTTTCTACTCGTTCTTCCCAGTTATCAATTTTTGCAATTTCTTCACCAGGCTTATAATAACCTTTAAACCAAAAAGGAATGTTACTAGCACTAATTCCACTTATTTCTCCTTCTAATTTATTATCATCACGCTCATGTAAATCAGTAGAGCTACCTAGCATCATAATTTCTCTTTCAAAAAAACTTGATGGCAAATCAAAATTTTTAAGAGCCAATACTTGCCTTATTCCTGATTGTCTAATTGCCTCGATCATTTCAACGGTAACAGGTATTCGTTTACTCTCTTTTCCTGTTGTTCCAGAACTTAAAGCAAAATAATTAGGGCTATTAGGCCATGTTACATTTTTTTCTCCTTTATGTAATTTAGACCACCATTTTTCATTAATACTTTTGTAATCAAAATAAGGAATTGTTTCAGCAAATTTAATTTCTGGAGTTTCAGAATCGCTTATACTTTTAAAATTATATTTTTTCCCGAATTGAGTATCTTTTGCTGTAAGCAATAACTCTTTTAAAACTTTTTGCTGTTTTTTTACGTGGTTATCTGTGTCTACAAAAATATTTGCAACATCAATAACACTTTTAATTATACCTCCTAAAACTGCCATAAAACTTATTTTTTATTCAAAAATAGGCAAACAGAATGATTCTACACAAGGTATATATCTATTGAGTTAACAATTATTTTTTTTGAGTTAATACTTGGTTTAAAACCACATTACTTTTGTATCAGAAATAAATTATTAATTAAAAAACAATATAATATGAGTAATGATAAAAATATGTTTGGTGTATTAATAGGTGTTGCAGTTGGTGCTGGATTAGGTGTTTTATTTGCTCCAGACAAAGGTAGTAAAACACGTAAAAAAATTATAGATGATGCAACTTCTGTAAAAGATACAATTTCCTCTGAAGCTACACACCTTAAAGAAGAGGTTGTTACAAGAGCAGAGACCTTAAAAAACAATGTTTCTGACACTTTAAATACTAAAAGTAACACATTAGAAGAAAAATTAGACACCATAATTACAGACGCTAGTTATAAGGCTGAAGATGTTATTTCTAACTTAGAACAAAAACTTAAAGTATTAAAAGCTAAGAATAAAAAATTACAAACAAAATAATGTCTGTTTTTAAATCTATACATACAAGTTCAGAAAAAGCAATTGAAAAAAGTGAAGAGTTTATTAAAAACTCAGAAAAATACTACAAGCTAAAAATTTTTCAGGTACTAACCTCTTCTCTTAGCATGATTTTTAATTTTGCTATTGTTGGTCTATTTATTTTAATAGCCTTCATTTTTTTAGCTATATCTATTTCTTCTACAATTGGAGAATATTTAGATAATCCATTTTGGGGTTATATATCTGTGGCTTTTATTTTCTTTGCTTTTGGATTTGTAGCTTACCTTATGAGAAATCATATAAATAATTTAGTGATTAAAAACTTATCTAAAAAATATTTTGATGATGAAGAGTAATTATAAAAACAATAAGGATATAATCTTAGAATTAAGACGTTTAAAGCTTAAACGTGATATTTCTATTGAAGAATTAAAACTAATTAAAGAGGATTTTAAACACGATTTATCTTTAGGTAATTGGGTTAAAACAATAATTGTAACCTTTGGTAAATTAGGAACTCGTAAACTTATTAAAAAAATCATGACATAATGTATCTAAATAGTCTTACAAAAAAGAAAAAAAACCTAAAACTTACATTTAAAGAGTTTTAGGTTTTTTTTATATTTTTTAGTAAAATTATTTACTTGCAAAAAGTTTTACATCGTTCTCAGAAACTTCTTTTTCTCCTAAAATAATTAATCGTTCTACAACATTACGCAGTTCACGAATATTCCCTGTCCAATCATACTCTTGTAGTAATTTAATTGCTTTATCAGAAAAATCTTTTTTAGGCATTCCTTGTTCTTTAGAAATTTTATCAGCAAAGAAACTTACTAATAAAGGAATATCTTCTCGTCTATCGTTTAACGCAGGAACTTTAATTAAGATAACCGCCAAACGATGGTATAAATCTTCACGAAAACGACCTTCGGCTATCTCCTTTTTTAAATCCTTATTGGTTGCAGCAACTACACGAACATTTACTTTAATATCTTTATCAGATCCTACTCGTTGAATACGGTTTTCTTGTAATGCACGTAAAACCTTTGCTTGTGCAGACAAGCTCATATCACCAATTTCATCTAAGAAAATAGTTCCGCCATTGGCAGCTTCAAATTTACCAGCACGATCTTTATTAGCTCCTGTAAACGATCCTTTTACGTGACCAAACAATTCACTTTCTATTAATTCTGACGGAATCGCAGCACAGTTTACCTCAATCATTTGGGCTTTTACTCTATCTGATTTTTCGTGTAACCAATGTGCTACCAATTCTTTTCCTGTTCCGTTTGGTCCTGTAATTAAAACACGCGCATCGGTAGCCGCTACCTTTTCTATGATTTCTTTAATGTGCGTAATTGCATCACTCTCACCAATCATTTCATAATTCTTACTAACCTTCTTTTTTAAACGCTTGTTTTCAACAACTAACTCTTTACGATCTAAAGCATTACGAACTGTGTTTAACAAACGGTTTAAATCTGGTGGTTTTGAAATATAATCAAATGCCCCTAAACGCATGGTGTTTACAGCTGTGTCTAAATCTCCGTGACCAGAAATCATAACCATTGGAGTTTCAGGTTTTATCTTTTTAGCTTTTTCTAACACCTCAACACCATCCATTTTTGGCATTTTAATATCACAAAGTACTAAGTCGTAATCTTTATCTTTTATCATTTCAATTCCAGCTAATCCATCTTCTGCTTCTTCAACTTCATAAGAGCTGTTTTCTTCTGAAATAATTTTTTTTAAAACTCTACGAATTGCAGCTTCGTCTTCTATGATTAATATTTTTGACATTCTTTTCTAAAATTTATTTTTTAAAGGTACGCAATAACCGTTCCATCAAAACCTATTCTTTAATAATATGAATATCTCTTTGCGGAAATGGTATTGAAATATTATGCTCTCTAAATAATTTATCTATTTTAAATCGTATTTCACTTTGTGGTATTGATGCTATAAAACTGTCGTTTAAAGTAAAGATTAACTTAAATTCTAAAGCGCTATCACCAAAATTTGTAAATAAAACTAATGGCTCTGGTGTTTTTAATACACTTTTGTGTTCGTTTGCTGCTTGGGTTAATAGTTTTTTAACCAATTCTACATCGCTTCCATACGCTACACCTACGGTTACACTTTCTCTTGTTGTTGCTCCGTTTTGTGTCCAATTATACAAGCTGTTAGACAGGTATTTATGGTTTGGTATTATTAGCACTTTATTATCAATGGTAACAGCTCTTGTTGTTCTTAATCTTATTTCTTCTACTCTACCTACTTTATTGTCTAATTCAATAATATCTCCAACATGTACACTTTTGTCAAGAATAATAAAAATTCCAGAAATTATATCTTGAAAAAAGGTTTGCAATGCTAAACCAACTCCAATTAATAATGCTGAAGAAGCTACTAAAATCGCGCTTAAATTAACTCCTGATGAACTTAATATTATCGAAAAAACTATAAGATAAACTAACCAACTTGTAAAAGAAAAAATAGTATCAAATTTATTTTTATCTTCGGTCTGTAACCGTTTCTTAACAAATCGTTTAAAATATTTTAATACGTATTTTGCTATTAATAATAATACAATTAATAGAATTACTGTTTTTAAAGTAATTTCAACATCTTTTCCTCCTACTGGAATTCTATAACTAAGAATATTGGTTATTTCTTTTATAATTTCTTTCATAATTTTTATCCGTTATAACGAATCCACTTCCATAAATCTTTATAGGTTGGTTTTTTACCATACATTAAAATTCCTACTCGGTAAATTTTAGCAGCAAACCATACAATTCCTACAAATGTTATTATTAATATTAACATAGATACTACTATTTCCCACCAAGCAACCCCGAAAGGAACACGCATTAACATAACTATTGGACTTGTAAGTGGTATGTGAGAAAACATTACAGCAATTGGTCCGTGTGGATCATTAATTACTGTAAATGCACCTACATAAACTGCCAACATTAATGGCGCCATAATTGGCATCATAAATTGTTGTGTATCTGTTTCATTATCAACAGCTGCACCGATAGCCGCAAATAAAGAGCTATACAACATGTAACCTCCTAAAAAGTAGAATACAAATAAAAAGAATAATGTCATCCAAGGTAGTTTTCTAATTTCAAGAAATACATCTGCTTTATTACCAAGTAATTCTTTCATTTTTGCAGCTTGTTCAACATCTACATCTTGAGAAAAAACTTGAGAAGCGTCTATGCCTAAAAACATAGAAACTACTATAGAACCTATCATTAATAAAATCCCCCAAATAAAGAATTGTAATAAACCTGCAGAAGCATTACCAATAATTTTACCCAACATTAATTGAAACGGTTTTACTGATGATACGATTACTTCTATAATTCTACTTGTTTTTTCTTCAATAACACTTCGCATTACCGAAGTACCATAAATAATAACAAACATCATTAGCATATAACCTGCTAAAGAACCAACACCAATCTTCATTCCGTTAATCATTTTTGAAGATTTTTCTCCAGAAAAATTATACATTTTTATATCTGATGAAATCCTTGAAGCCTTAATTTTTTCTAAATTAATACCTAACTTAGTCATTTTAAGGTTTCGTAAATGTTTGTTTACATTTCGCTCAATATTTTCTATTGTATTTAAACCCGGTGTATCTTTTGAATAAAATTCTACAGATTTAGCCAATACCTCTAAACTATCTCTCTTCGGAATGAATAAAACTCCATAATGATTTCCTTCTTCAACTTTCTTTTTGGTTTCTTCTATTCCAAGTTCTGTATAATCTTGATATTTTATAGTTTCAGTATCTTTAAAATTTTCTTTAGGAAATATCCCTGAATTATCTACATAAACAATTTCTTTAATTTTTTGATCATTTTTTTTCATTAAAAAAACAACCAAAACCATCATACCAATCATTATTAACGGACTTAAAAAAGTCATCATTATAAATGATTTATTTTTTACTTTGGCATTAAATTCACGCTGAATAATTAATTTTAACTTGCTCATTTTCTTAACTATTTTTGTTTATTGCCTGAATAAAAATATCGTTGGCGCTTGGTATTAATTCTACAAAATGTTGTACTTGTCCTTGGGTTGTTAAATACGATAATAAATCGTTTGCAGAATTTCCTTCGGTTAATTTTACATTTAACTTTAATCCGTCATTTAACAATCTAAAATCTGCTGGTAACACTTTAAACTTTTCCTTCAATTTAGCCTCAACTTCTTTTTCGTTTGATGTATTTAAACCAACTTGAAAGGTATTTGTTCTAAATTCCTTTTTAATATGATCTAACTTACCATCTAATATTTTGTTTGATTTATCAATCAAAGCAATATAGTCACACATTTCTTCTACAGATTCCATACGATGTGTAGAAAAAATAATAGTAGCTCCTTCGTCTCGTAATTGTAAAATCTCTTTTGCTATTAACTGTGCATTAATTGGATCGAAACCAGAAAAAGGTTCATCAAAAATCAATAATTTAGGTTGATGTAAAACAGTAACAATAAATTGTACTTTTTGCGCCATTCCTTTAGAAAGCTCTTCAATTTTCTTTCCCCACCAAGCACCTATATCAAATTTATCAAACCAATATTTCAATCTTTTTTTTGCTTCAGATTTACTCAATCCTTTTAATTGCGCTAAATACAAAGCCTGTTCACCTACTTTCATCGATTTATACAGACCACGCTCTTCTGGTAAATACCCAATATGCTCTATATGATGTGGTGCTAATTTTTCGCCATCTAAAATTATTTCACCAGCATCAGGCATTGTAATTTGATTGATGATTCTAATAAGTGAAGTTTTTCCTGCCCCATTAGGTCCTAGCAAACCAAAAACACTTCCTTTTGGTATATGCATAGAAACATCGTTTAATGCAGTATAATCGCCATAACGCTTTACTACATTATTAATTTCTAATAAATTATTCATAGATTTTATAGTTGATTAATTGCCGTTTGTCAAAAACTAGCAATGACAAACTTACATATTTTTATATTTATTAGTATATACTTCAATATAAACGTTACAGTTTAAATTTAAGTTAAATTTACTATGCATGCATAACTTTTTTTAAAAATACTATGCACGCATAATAAATTTTTATATATTTGGCATCGATGGATAAGAACAAATCAATAGATCATCAATTAAGAGCCACTTGGCAAGCTGTAGCTAAAATGTATAATGAGCAAGCTGCGAAACATGATAGCACAATGGCAACTGCGTTCGTATTATTGAATATCGATTTTGAAAACGGAACTCCTTCAACTGCTTTAGGACCTTTAATGGGAATGGAACCTACTAGCCTTTCTAGATTATTAAAAACAATGGAAGACAAAGGTGCAATTTGCAGAGAAAAAAATCCTAATGATGGTAGAAGTGTAATTATAAAATTAACTGATTATGGTAAAGAGATGCGAGAAGTATCAAAAGGACATGTATATCAGTTTAATAATAGAGTAAGAAACTATGTTACCGAAGAAGAGTTAGCAACTTTTTTTAAAGTAACTACAACAATAAACAAACTTATTGCAGATAAGTTGATATATGATGATATCAACAAAGAAGCTGTATAAAACAAATCAACAAACAAATGACAAGAAGAATTAAAAAAGTAGCAATTATTGGTTCTGGTATTATGGGATCTGGTATTGCATGTCATTTTGCTAACATTGGCGTTGAAGTTTTACTTTTGGACATCGTTCCAAGAGAATTAAACGACAAGGAAAAAGCAAAAGGATTAACGTTAGAAGACAAAGCTGTTCGTAATCGTTTGGTAAATGATGCATTAACTGCTTCTTTAAAATCGAAACCATCTCCTATTTACAAAAAAGAATTTGCAAATAGAATTACCACTGGTAACTTAGAAGATGATATCGCTAAAGTTGCTGATGTAGATTGGATTATGGAAGTTGTAGTAGAACGATTAGATATTAAAAAAATCGTTTTCGAAAAATTAGAAAAATACCGTACTCCTGGTACTATTATTTCGTCTAATACTTCTGGTATTCCTATCAAATTTATGAACGAAGGAAGAAGTGAAGATTTCCAAAAGCATTTTGCGGTAACTCACTTTTTTAACCCACCTCGTTATTTAAAATTATTTGAAGTTGTTCCAGGACCAAACTGTAAACCAGAAGTTACTGACTTCTTAATGGATTACGGTTCTAAATTCTTAGGAAAAACTTCTGTATTAGCTAAAGATACTCCTGCTTTTATTGGTAACAGAATTGGAATCTTCGGAATTCAATCATTATTTCACCAAGTAAAAGAATTAGGATTAACTATTGAAGAAGTTGATAAATTATCTGGTCCAGTAATCGGACGTCCAAAATCAGCTACTTTCCGTACAGTTGATGTAGTTGGTTTAGATACTTTGGTACACGTTGCCAACGGTATTTACGAAAACTGTCCTAACGACGAAGCACACGATTTATTCAAATTACCTGATTTCATCAACACCATGATGGAAAACAAATGGTTAGGTAGTAAAACTAAGCAAGGATTCTATAAGAAATCAGTAAACGCTGAAGGGAAGAAAGAAATCTTATCGTTAGATTTAGATACGATGGAATATCGTCCTAAAAAACGTGCAAAATTTGCTACACTTGAATTAACAAAAAATATTGACAAACCAATTGATCGCTTTAAAGTATTAGTTGGCGGAAAAGATAAAGCGGGAGAATTCTACCGTAAAAACTTCGCAGCAATGTTTGCTTATGTTCAAAATAGAATTCCAGAAATTTCTGATGATATTTATAAAATTGACGATGCCATGAAAGCTGGTTTCGGATGGGAAAATGGGCCTTTCGAAATTTGGGATGCTGTAGGTGTAGAAAAAGGTATCGAATTAATGAAGGCTGAAGGTAAAGAACCTGCTGCTTGGGTTACAGAAATGCTTGAAAAAGGATCAAAGTCTTTCTATTCTGTAAAAGATGGGGCTACTTATTATTATGATATTCCTGCAAAAGCACAAACTAAAAAACCAGGTCAAGATTCATTTATCATCCTAGATAATATCCGTAAAACAAATGAAGTATTTAAAAATTCAGGAGTTGTTATTGAAGATTTAGGAGACGGAATCTTAAACTGTGAGTTCCAATCTAAAATGAACACTATTGGTGGTGATGTTTTAGCGGGATTAAATAAAGCAGTTGATTTAGCTGAAAAAGATTTCCAAGGATTAGTAATTGGTAACCAAGGAGCAAACTTCTCGGTTGGTGCTAATATCGGAATGATTTTTATGATGGCTGTAGAGCAAGAGTATGACGAATTAAATATGGCTATCAAGTATTTTCAAGATACCATGATGCGCATGCGTTACTCTGCAATTCCTACAATTGCTGCTCCTCACGGAATGGCATTAGGTGGTGGTTGTGAAGTATCATTACACGCAGATAAAGTAGTTGCCGCTGCTGAAACCTATATGGGATTAGTAGAATTCGGAGTTGGAGTTATCCCTGGTGGTGGTGGTTCTAAAGAAATGGCTTTACGTGCTTCTGATACTTTCCGTAAAGGAGATGTTCAATTAAATGTATTACAAGAATATTTCTTAACAATTGGTATGGCTAAAGTTGCAACATCTGCACACGAAGCGTACGATTTAGGATTATTACAAAAAGGTAAGGATGTAGTTGTTGTAAACAGAGAACGTCAAATTGCTGAAGCTAAGAAACATGCATTATTATTAGCAGAAGCTGGTTATACACAACCTGCAACTCGTAAAGACGATGTATTAGTTTTAGGTAAACAAGCATTGGGTGCATTTATGGTAGCAACCGATTCTATGCAAGCTAGTAGATTTATTTCTGAACACGATCAGAAAATTGCAAACAAATTAGCCTACGTAATGGCTGGTGGAGATTTATCAGAACCAACAAAAGTTTCTGAACAGTATTTATTAAACCTTGAACGTGAAGCATTCTTAAGCTTAGCTACAGAACGTAAAACGTTAGAACGTATTCAGCACATGTTAAAAACTGGTAAACCATTGCGTAATTAAATTTACGCTGCTTTAAGCCTTATGCTATAAGCAATAGGCTAATTATTAATAAAGCTGAAAGCTCAAGCATATTGCATAAAGCCTACAGCCTAAAGCATTAGAAAAAAATGAAAACAGCATATATAGTAAAAGGATATAGAACTGCCGTAGCAAAGTCTAAAA
>JAHDHE010000081.1:0-2431 GCA_020631475.1 Tenacibaculum sp.
TGTTGTTCAAACTGATTTGTATAACTAGCTTCGATAGAATAATGCCCAGAATTATGAGCTCTTGGAGCAACTTCGTTTACTAATATTTCATCATTTTCTGTTTGAAACATTTCAACAGCTAATAACCCAACAAAATCGAAAGTACTTGCAACTTTTAATGCAATAGCTCTTGCTTTTTCTGCTACTTGTGAGTTTATTCTTGCAGGACAAATCACATATTCAACTTGGTTTGCTTCTGGATGAAATTCCATTTCTACTACTGGATATGTTTTAACTTCTCCGCTTTCATTTCTGGCTACAATTACTGCTAATTCGTTTTTAAAAGGAACTAACTTTTCTGTAATACATTCTACAGCAGGTAAGTTTTGTAAATCTTCTATATTTTTAACGATTTTAACTCCGGTTCCGTCATAACCAAAACGAGTAGCTTTCCAAACAAAAGGAAATTTTACAATTCCATTTTCAAAAGAATGTATCAATTCTTCTAAATACGCATAATGAGAAAACTCTGCGGTTGGAATATCATTATCAGTATAAAAATGTTTTTGACGTGCTTTGTTTTGAATTACTCTTAAATTAGAAGGCTTCGGATAAATAGTTAACCCTTCTGACTCTAACTTATCTAGTGCATCAATATTTACATTTTCAATTTCAATAGTAAGTAAATCTACTTTTTTACCAAAGTTGTAAACAGTATCAAAATCTAATAAATCTCCTTGATGAAATTCGTTACAAATTTGCGCACAAGGAGCTTCTAAATTCCCGTCTAAAATAACGGTGTAAATATCAAATTTTTGAGTTTCGGTTAATAGCATTCTTCCTAATTGTCCGCCACCGAGAACACCCAATTTAAAGTTTGAAGAAAAATAATTTTTCAAGATAAATATTTTTGTGTGTTGTTGTTAAGGCAAAAATAAGAATCTAAATTGTAGTATAATACAATTAGCGTGATATTCTTAATTGTGAACTATTAATTGGAGAAACCAAATACATTAAAGCATGACAACCTTCGCCATTTAAAGGAGCTCCGTCTGATAAAAAACTATATTTTTTATTGTCGCAAAGGCATATAATTTCTAATCCATTAAAAGTCATTAATGAATTACATGTTTTTTCGGGACATTGTTGGTCGAAAGCTTTATAATTATTACCTACTCTAAAAAGAAAAACATTACGTCCTTGAATTGTGTTTTGAGATTGCCCACTAGGAACTAATAATCCTTGAAATTCAGGAAGTGTAAGATCGATAATAGCGTTCATGTTAATTCCGTTAAAGCAATTGTTAACAGGTGCATTATCACTACAACTTATAGCGAATAATAATATTAATAAATATAATAGTTTTCTCATTATTTTTTAATAGAGTTATTAATGTAACGCTACGAATTTACAAATATTTTGTACATTTGTAAGACAATCTCATACCTAACGGCGTGAGATTTTTAAATTAAAGAAGTTATGAGTAAAGTATCATATTATACAGCAGAAGGGTTAAGGAAATTAAAAGAAGAATTATCGCATTTAGAGCATGTTGAAAGACCAAGAGTTTCTCAAGAAATAGGTGATGCAATAGATAAAGGTGATTTAAGTGAGAATGCAGAATACCATGCAGCAAAAGAAGAGCAATCGTTGTTAGAAACTAAAATTGCAAAACTTAAAAATGTAGTAGCAAATGCACGTATTATTGATGAGAGCCAGTTAGATACTTCTAAAATACTAATTCATTCTATCGTAAAAATAAAAAATACGGCTAATGGTATGGAGTTTACTTACACTTTAGTTGCAGATTCCGAAACTGATATTAGAAACGGAAAATTATCTGTAAATTCACCAATAGGAAAAGGATTGTTAGGTAAAAAAGTAGGAGAGATTGCTGAAATTCAGGTTCCAAGTGGAATTATGAAATTTGAGATTGTTAATATTTCTCGTTAATAATTTAAAATATTTATTAATGAAAGCGTTGCATATGCAACGCTTTTTTTATTTTTACGAAACACTAATAACATAGATATGGCAAGTATTTTTACTAAAATAATAAATGGAGAAATTCCATCGTATAAGATTACTGAAGATGAAAATTATTATGCTTTCTTAGATATAAACCCGAATGCAAAAGGACATACTTTAGTAATACCAAAAAGAGAAGAAGATAAATTGTTTGATTTATCAGAAAAAGAATATAGCGGATTGATGTCTTTTTCATATAGAGTAGCAAAAGCGATAGAGAAAACAATTACGTGTAATCGTGTTGGTATGAGTGTAGTTGGTTTAGAAGTGCCACATGCACATGTGCATTTAATTCCAATAAAAACGATGGCTGATATGCAGTTTATAAAAAAAGTTAAGTTAACTAATGAGGAGTTTGTTGCATTAGCTGAAGGAATAGCAAGTAATTTTAAATAACTAAAATTTATGAAGAAGTGGCAAAAAG
>JAHDHE010000081.1:2531-4929 GCA_020631475.1 Tenacibaculum sp.
TCAGATTTTTTTACAAATATTTTTCCTTTATGATAATCTTCAATAATACGTTTAGATAGTGATAAACCTAAACCCCACCCGCGCTTTTTTGTTGTAAATCCTGGTTTAAATATTTGCTTAAACTCAGATTTTGGAATTCCTTTACCAGAATCAGTTACTATAATTTTTACAAGTTTTAAAGTTTCTTTAATTTCAAGAGAAATATACCCTTTACCTCTCATAGCATCTATAGCATTTTTTACTAAATTTTCAATAACCCAACCGTATAACTCAGTATTTATATTACAGTTTAGTTCATTTTGAGTGGTTGTAAAAGAAAAAGAAACACGTTTAGAGCTTCGCGATTGTAAATAATCAAAAGCATTTTTGGTTATATCAACAATGTTTTGTTGCTCTAATTTTGGTACAGAACCAATTTTAGAAAATCGATTAGCAATTGTACTTAATCGGTCAACATCTTTTTCAATTTCTACAATATATTCTTCATTTACATTTTCTGATCTTAGAATTGCTATCCATCCTAATAAAGAAGATAAAGGTGTACCAATTTGATGTGCTGTTTCTTTAGCCATACCTGTCCATAACTTGTTTTGTTCGGCAACTTTATTCGATTTGTATACCATATATACAATGGTTAAAAACAAAGCTAAAATTAATAATAAGGCTAAAGGATAATATTTAAGTTTGTATAGTAAATCAGAATTTCGATAATAAAGATATTTTTTTGTACCTAATAAATCAATTTCAACAGGAACATTTTGATGCTTCATAATGTTTAACTGTTGTTTTATGTACTTAGGCTTTTTAGATTTTATGCTGTCTAAGTTTCTTGATAAATCAATACTACCATCTTCGTTTACTAAAATGGTTGGAATATCCTCAATAGTAGCATAAACTTTATTAATTAAATTAGTGTTTGCATCCAAATCAGGATTAGAAGCTAGCTCTTTAATAGCAGTGGCATAAATTTGTATTTTACCTCTTTCTTCTTGTTTAAATTTTTGAAAGAATATGTAGGTGTTCCATAAGATAAATGAAACAATTAATAAGGATATAATAATAGCAATCCGTTTTATCCAATAAGTATTCTTAAAAAATGTCATTAGTCAAATATAAACTATTCTGTACAATAACTTATTTTATAAAACCGTAGTATATTTACACTAAAAATAATACAATATGTTATCACTAGATCCTAAAGACTTACCTGTTGGAAAATTACATGGTTATTTATTAGGAGCAATCGCTCCAAGACCTATTGCTTTTGCAAGTACTATAGATGCAGAAGGGAATCCTAACTTGTCACCATTTAGTTTTTTTAACGTATTTGGAGCAAATCCACCAATGATGATTTTTTCTCCAGCACGTAGTGTAAGAGGTAATAAAACTAAACACACTTTAGATAATGCAGAAGATACAAGAGAAGTAGTGATTAATGTTGTAAACTATGATATTGTACAGCAAATGTCTTTGAGTAGTACTATGTATGCTAAAGGTGTTAACGAGTTTGAAAAAGCAGGATTAACAATGTTACCTTCTGATAAAGTAAAACCTTTTAGAGTAGCAGAATCTCCAGTGCAATTTGAGTGTAAAGTAACCGATATTATTTATACAGGTACTGAAGGAGGAGCAGGAAACTTAATTGTTTGTGAAGTTGTGAAGTTACATATAAACGAAGCTGTTATAGCAGATGATGGAAGTATAGACCAATATAAAATAGATTTAGTAGCTAGAGCAGGAGGAAGCTTTTATTCTCGAGCACGTGATGGTTTTTTTGAAATACCAAAACCAATATCAACCTTGGGTATAGGAGTTGATAATATTCCTAATGAAATTAAAAACAGTACTGTTTTAACAGGGAATAATTTAGGGATGTTAGGAAATGTAGAAGCGCTTCCAAGTCAAGAGGTTGTTGATAACTTTGCAAAAGAACATCCAAAATATGTTTCGCTTTCAACTGAAAAAAAACATACATTTGCACAAGTGTATTTAAAGAATAATGATGTAGAAAGTGCTTGGAAAGTGCTTTTAATTAAATAGTTAAGATTATGGAAGTTATAGGGAAGATTAAATTAATTAACGAAACACAAACATTTGGTGCTAGCGGATTTAGAAAGCGTGAAATGGTAGTTACTACCGATGAGCAATATCCACAAATGATTATGATTGAGTTTGTGCAGGATAAATGTGATATTTTAAATAATTATGCTGTTGGTCAAGATGTAAAGGTTTCTATCAATTTAAGAGGTAGAGAATGGATTAATCCAGAAGGTGTTGCAAAATACTTTAACTCTGTTCAAGGATGGAGAATTGAGAACTTATCTCAAGCGGCTTCTCAAAACATGCCTCCGGTAGATCAATTTCAACCAGCTCCAGATTTAACTGCTAACGAGCCAGA
>JAHDHE010000011.1 GCA_020631475.1 Tenacibaculum sp.
AATGGTTAGGATATATTAAAAATCCATCATCGGCTTTAATTCAAAAACAAGAAGGGTATTACAACTACCTTCATGGTATTATGTTGTCTCAAACAAATATTACTCAAGCAGAGAAATTCTTAAAAAAAGCAGTTAAATTAGGTTTAGCTATGGATCATGATTTAGCGATGGCTAAATTACAATTAGCTGGTATTGCTATGACCAAACGTAGAAAACGTGAAGCTACCAACTTAATGGCAGAAGCAAAAAAACTAGATAAACACGGTATGTTAAAAGAGCAAATGCAAATGATGAAACAACAAATGAAGAAGATATAAGCTTCTTTTTAAATTTAGTACTTTTAACATCTAACTAACAATTAATGATTAAAAACCTGGTTTTAAAATCTTTAGAAAAATACGCTTCTCGATGGTTAGTTTTAATCATTGATATCATTTTAGTTTGTATATCTTTTATTTTAGCATACGCGGTTCGTTTTAATGCTAGTTTAAATTTTAATCTTGAAAATTTATATTTTCAAATCCCTATTATTGCTTTTATAGCTCTTATCAGCTTTCTTACAGTTGGCTCTTATAAAGGAATTGTAAGGCATACAGGTACAAGAGACGCTTTTAACGTTTTTATCGGCACCTCTTTACTATCGCTAATAACAATTAGTGTTGTTTTATTTAACAATTTTTTTAATCTTATTCCAGATTTTACGATACCAAAAACAATAATTATAATTCATTATTTAATTACTGTATTAATTTTAATTATTAGCAGGTATATATTCAAAGCCTTTTTTGAGATAATTTCTATTGAATTAAAATCCATTACCAACGTACTTATTTATGGAGCAGGAGACTCTGGACTAATAACTTACGGAGCTTTAAATAGAGATACAAAAAATAAATACGAGATTGTAGGTTTCATAGATGATGATTTGAAAAAAATTGATAAAAAAATTGATCGAATTAGAATTTATAATGGAAAGAAAATAGACAAAGAATTCATCCAAGATAAAAATATAGATGAAATTATAATTTCTATACAAAATATTAAATCTGAAAAATTACTTTACTTAACAGATAATCTATTAGAATTAGGTGTTAGAGTTAAAATCGTACCTCCATTATCTAAATGGATAGATGGTGATCTAGAAGCTAATCAGATTAAAAATGTCAAAATTGAAGATTTATTAGATAGAAAGCCAATTTCAATAGACAATCCAATTGTACAAAGAGACGTAAATAATAAAGTAATTTTAGTTACAGGTGCTGCTGGATCTATTGGTTCGGAAATATCAAGGCAATTGAGTAGTTATAATCATAAACATTTAATTTTAATAGACCAAGCTGAATCTGCTCTATATGATCTTCAGCAAGAATTAGTTCAAAAAGACAAGAAAGATTTTACTTGTATTGTTGCTGATGTTAGAGACCAAAAAAGAATGTCTCAAATTTTTGAACAATATAAACCTCAAAAAGTATTTCATGCAGCTGCTTATAAACATGTCCCGTTAATGGAAATGAGTCCATACGAAGCTGTAAAAATAAACATTAGCGGAACAAAAACTGTAGCTGACTTAGCAATAAAAAATAATGTTGAGCGTTTTGTAATGGTCTCTACCGACAAAGCTGTTAACCCTACAAATGTTATGGGAGCAACAAAAAGGGTAGCAGAAATGTATATAAGTTGTTTAAGTAAGCAAACTAATCATAACACAAAGTTCACAACCACTCGTTTTGGAAATGTTTTAGGTTCTAACGGTTCTGTAATTCCTCTTTTTAAACGTCAAATAGAAAATGGAGGTCCATTAACGGTTACTCATAAAGATATTACAAGGTTTTTTATGACGATCCCTGAAGCATGCTGTTTGGTTCTAGAAGCTGGAACCATGGGTAACGGAGGAGAAATTTATATTTTCGACATGGGGAAATCCGTTAAAATATATAATATCGCAAAAAGAATGATTCATTTATCTGGATTAAATTTCCCTAATGATATTGATATAAAAATAACGGGATTACGTCCTGGAGAAAAGTTATTTGAAGAACTTTTAGCAAATGGAGAAAATACATCTCCTACTTATCATGAAAAAATTATGATAGCTAAAAATCAACGGATAAATGACGAATTTATTAGTCATAAGATTTTTGAATTATGCGAAGTAAATAAAAATCACGACAATCAAAAAACTGTTCAACTTATAAAAGAAATTGTACCTGAATACAAATCTAATAATTCAATTTATGAAAAATTAGATTCAACCACAAAAAATTAAATTAGTATTTTCGCAAAAAATTCAACAAATGCAAAAAGTTACGAGAATTGTTTTAGCTTTAATTTTACTAGCTATAACTTCATGTGTATCAAAAAAAGAAATTGTTTATTTTCAAAATGATGAAATTAATCAATCATTAGAAAATAATAGTTATAAAATTATTTTCAAGCCTAATGACTTAGTACAGATTACCGTTTCGGCGATAGATTTAGAAGCAGTAAAACCTTTTAATTTACCTGCAGTTAGTTATGCTACAACAACCAATAGCGTTATTGGAACTCCACAACAACAATCATATCTTGTAGATAATGAAGGTTTTATTGAATTTCCTCTTTTAGGTAAAATTAAACTAGGCGGATTAACTAGAATTGAAGCAATATCAATGCTTAAAAATAAACTAGATCCTGATTACATTAAAAACCCAACAATAAATATTAAAATTTCAAATTTTTCTATTACTGTTTTAGGGGATGTTAAAACCCCTGGAAAATTCATAATTCCTAACGAAAGAGTTTCTGTTATTGATGCAATAGGGTTAGCAGGTGATCTTAATATCTCAGGAATAAGAAATATCGAAGTAAAAAGAGAAGAAAACAACAAAGTCACAACATACAATTTAGACTTACGTTCGAATAAAATTTTCACTTCACCAGCTTATTTCTTACAACAGAATGATATTGTTTACGTAAAACCAAACAAAGCAAGATCTCAATCTGCTTCTTATAATCAAAATACTGGATTATTTATTTCTTTAGGTTCTGTAATAATATCATTAATTGCTATTTTAACAAGGTAAATCATTATGAATAACGAGCAATATTCTTCTCAATTACAAGATAACGACACTATTAGTATTAGAGCTGAATTAGAAAAATATTTAATTCACTGGAAATGGTTTGTTCTAGGAATAACAATAGCGCTATTAGGAGCTTTTTTGTACTTAAGATATAGTACCCCTAAATACAGTGCATCAGCTACAATTTTAATTAAAAACGATAAAAAAGGCGGGATTTCAGACGAACTAGCTGCTTTTGAAGATCTTGGTATTGTTGGTGGTTCTAGTAAGAACATTGATAATGAAATTGAAATTATAAAATCAAGAAAACTTTTAACCGATGTTGTTAACAAGCTTAATTTAAATATTAATTACATTACTCAAGGAAGAGTTAAAGAATCTGAGATATATTTAAAAAAACCTTTTTCTTTTATTTCTTTAGATTCTAATGAAAATCTTAATACATTAGATACGATATTTAGTGTTCAAATTTTATCTGAAAGTAAATTTAATTTATTAGATTTTAACAATAATAAGGTTTCTGAAAGTCAATTCAATCAGATTATTGAAGATCCATATTTAGGGAAATTCAAAATCACAAAAGATTTAAATTTCAACAATGAAACTATAGGACAAACTGTTCAGGTTAAGATTAATCCCATTAATAAAATTATTGATTTATATAAAAAAGAGATTAACGTATCGCCTATTAATAAAAAATCTAGTGTCTTAAAAATTACCTTACAATCAGCTATAAAAGAAAAGGCTGAAGATATTATTGATGAACTTGTTTCACAATATAACTTAGATGCAATACAAGATAAAAAAGAAGTTTCAGAAAAAACAAATAGTTTTATAACTGAACGTCTAAAAAGTATTGGTTCGGAACTAGGTAGAATTGATGGTAATGTTGAATCTTTTAAAAACAAAAACAATATAACAGACATTCAATCAGAAGTAGAAATAACACTTCAAACAAATACTGAAAATCGTCAAAAATTAATTGAAGCTTCAACCGAACTTAGTTTAGCAAAATCCTTAAGTAAGGAATTAAATAATGTGGATTTCTTACCAGCTAATCTAGGTTTATCTGACCCAAATATTGGTAAATCAATTTCTGAATACAATCAATTAATTTCTCAATTAAAACGTTTAGAAAAAAGTGCTGGGTCTAAAAATACGGTTCTTATAGAGGTTCAACAAAATTTAGCTAATCTTAAAAGTTCTTTAAGTAGAAGTTTAAATAATACTGTTAAATCACTCCAAACAAAAGTAAACACTTTACAGCGTGAATCTGGTAGGTTTAATTCTAAAATCTCTTCTATTCCAACCAAAGAAAGAGAGTTTTTAGATATTGCTCGTCAACAAGAAATTATAGCTGGGCTATATTCTTATTTATTAAAGAAAAAAGAGGAGACAGCAATTTCTCTTACCGCTACCGCTGTACCTAATGCTAAAATTATTGATAAAGCTTACAGCTCTAATATACCCGTAAGTCCTAAAAGAAAAATTATTTATTTGGCAGCTTTATTATTAGGTCTAATCATTCCTTTTATTTTTCTTTACCTTAGGGATCTTTTAGATACAAAAGTACATACCAAAAAAGACTTAGAAGATCTAACAAACATTCCTTTTTTAGGTGACATCCCTCATTCTGAAACTAAAGAAAAAATTGTAATTAATTCTGGCGCTCGCTCAAGCACAGCAGAAGCTTTTAGATTAATTAGAACCAATTTAGACTTCATGCTTCCTAATAACAATACTGGTATTGGTAAAACCATATTTGTAACTTCTACCACAAGTGGAGAAGGAAAATCTTTTACATCAATTAACTTAGCTGCTTCTCTATCGTTATCTGGAAAGAAAGTTATTTTAGTAGGAATGGATTTAAGAGCTCCAAAAATCACAGAATACTTAGAGATACCTGATAGAAAAGGAATTACAAATTTTATTACAAATGATAGCATCACTTTAGATTCTTTAAAATTTTCTATTGATGAAATTCCAAACTTAGATATTATAGCTTCTGGAGCAATCCCACCTAACCCTGCTGAATTATTAATGACGAATAGGGTGGCTTCTGTCTTTACAGAATTAAAAAATAGTTATGATTATGTAATCATTGATACAGCCCCAGTAAATTTAGTAACAGATACTTTACTGATTTCTAAATATTCGGATATGGTTTTATATGTTACTAGAGCAAATTATTTAGATAAAAGAATGTTAGTAGTTCCTCAGAACTTATATAAAGATAAAAAACTACCAAACCTAGCTATTGTTTTAAATGATACAGATTTAAAACGTGGATACGGATATGGATACGGATACGGTTACGGATATGGTATACCTGAAGAAAATAATATTCCTTGGTATAAACGAATATTTAACTAGTTTAAATTAAATACTATAAAAACAAAGAGAGATTTTTTTAAAAATCTCTCTTTGTTTTTATATAAATCTTTTATTGTTTTTTAATAAATCTTTAATTTGTTTTTTAATTTTTACTGTTCCTATTTTTGATAATAGTTTTAAATGATTGTGATGATGCGTATCTGTCCCAACAAAATCATACATATTCTCTTTTATTAGCTTTTGAGCCGTTTTTTGCACACCTTTTCCATATTGTTCTGTTAAAGACAATAAGTTTAATTGAAAAACACATCCTGCTTTTTTTAATTTATAAAAATTCTGGAAATCGTTATGATAAAATGCATATCGTTCTGGATGTGCTAATACAGGCTTATAACCTTTTAATTGTATTTCAAATAATATATCATATAAATTGTAAGGTGCATTAAAATAAGACATTTCAACTAAAATATAATTATCATTTAAAGTTAAAATATCATCATTTTTTAGTCGCTCAACAAAACGTTCATCCATCATATATTCAGCAGCTGCATTGATTTTAATATCATTTAAACCTTTCTTTAACAATTCATCTTTAACTTCTTTTAGTTTATTTTTAATTACTTCTGATGAATTAGGATATACATCACCTAAAACATGTGGAGTTGTTATAAAGTTCTTTATACCATAAGAATACATTTTAGAAATTAAGGAAATAGAATTATCTAAATCTTTGGCTCCATCATCTATTCCTGGTAGCAAGTGTGAATGAATATCAACAAAACCCTCAGGAAAAAAGTCTTTTAAAGGAATATCTTTCTTCTTAAAAAATAACATACAATATTATAATATCTTTAATTATACAAATTTACACTAATATTCTACCCTAACTCAACAAATTCTATTCCTTTTTTAAAAGGGATAATTTCACACTACACAAATTATTGTATAACAACTATTGATAGCATATATTTGATAGCATATATTTGATATACAAACAAGAAATAATGATATTAATAGCAGATGGAGGATCTACAAAAGTGGATTGGATAGCTTTAGATAATAATAAAGTAGAAGTTCTTAGAGTAAGAACTTTAGGCTTAAACCCTGCAGTAGTAATAAAAGAGGAATTATTAAGTAGAATAGAAAATACTTTTGAACTTACCAATATTAAAGAATTGATTAAAGAAATTCATTTTTATGGTGCAGGTTGCGGAACTCCACAACCTATAAATATTTTAAAAAAAGTTTTACAATCAATTTTCACAAATGCAATTATTAATATTTCTGAAGATATGTTAGCTGCTGTGTATGCATGTTCTGCTAAAAAACCAGCTACAATTTGTATTCTAGGCACAGGCTCTAATAGTTGTTATTATGATGGTAATCAAATGAAAATGATAGCTCCTTCATTAGGATATACAATAATGGATGAAGCTAGTGGAAATTACTTTGGTAAGATTTTATTAAAAGATTATTATTATAAAAAAATGCCAAAAAACATAGCTAAATCTTTTGAGAATGAATTTAATTTAGATGTTGATTGTATTAAAACAAACCTTTACAAAAAGTCTAACCCTAATATGTATTTAGCAAGTTTTGCTAAGTTTATGTTTGCCCACAAAAATCAAAAATATATTAAGAAATTAATAAAAAAGGGGGTTCAAAAATTTTTTGAATACAGAATATTACCTTTTCAAAAAGGTAAAGAAACTCCAATATATTTTATTGGCTCTATAGCCTATTATTTTAGAGATATTTTAGAAAAAATAGCTTTAAAAAATAATTTAATTATTACAGACGTTATTCAACGACCAATTGATGGTTTAGTTGAATATCATAAGAAAAATATTATCTAACACAATTCAACAACCCTCTCTAACGCTACTCCTCTAGACCCTTTTATTAAAATAGTAGTATTAAGAATTTGGTCATCTAATAAATGCTTTCTAAGATCTGAATAGTTAGAAAATCTAGGATATTTTGTTGATGTTTTATAAAAGTTTTCTCCCAAAAGTAAGACCTTATCAAAATTAGACGTATTAAGAATATCTACTATATTTTGATGTTCTTGTTCACTATATTTTCCTAACTCGAACATATCCCCTAAAATTACTGTTTTATGAGATGCTTTTAATAATTTAAAACTTTCTAAAGCTGCCTTCATACTAGTAGGATTAGCATTGTAAGCATCTAAAATTATCTTATTATTTTTAGTGTTAATTATCTGAGATCTATTATTTGATGGCACATAACCTTCTAATGCTATCTTTATTTTACTAATTGATATTTTAAAATAATTACCTATAGTAATAGCTGCTGCTAGATTATTATAATTATAGTCGCCAATAAGGTTAGTAGTTATTTCGGTATTTTTAAAAAGTAATTTAACAAATGGATTCGCTTCTACAAACTCAATAGAATCATCGAATGCTATTACATTACAATCTTTTGTTTTTTCTACCTGAGTAGCATCACTTTGATTTACAAAAACCTTTTTATTATTCTTTTTAATAAAGTCGTACAACTCAGATTTTGCTTTAATAACACCTTCTAAAGATCCAAAACCTTCTAAATGAGCGCTACCAAAATTAGTTATATATCCAAAATCTGGATTTGCAATTTCTGATAAAAAAGCAATTTCTTTATGATGGTTTGCTCCCATTTCTACTATTCCTATTTCTGTCGCAGTAGTCATAGATAATAATGTTAAGGGGACACCTATATGATTATTTAAATTCCCTTTTGTTGCAGTTGTTTTATATTGCGATGATAAAACCGCATTAATCAATTCTTTAGTTGTTGTTTTTCCATTACTTCCCGTTAGAGCAATAATTGGAATATTTAATTGGTTTCTATGAAAGTTAGCTAATTTTTGAAGTGTTTCTATAACATTATCAACTAATATAAATCTATCAGAAATTTCATACTCTTTTTCGTCAATAACTGCAAACTTTGCTCCATTATCAATAGCTTGTTTTGCAAATTTATTTCCATTGAAATTATCTCCTTTTAAAGCAAAGAAAATAGCGTTTTTTCTAATACTTCTAGTATCAGTATCAACTAAACCATGCTTAATATATAACTTATATAAATCTTCAATTTTCATATTGTAAAAATAAAAAACCTCATTGATAAATCAATGAGGTTTATAGTATTGTTTAAATAAAGATTATCTTTTTTTGTTTACAAATTTTGGTGTCGCTGTTTTTCTTTTATTCAGCATCATTGGCCCCATTTTATCTGTAGCACATCTAAATCCTATAAAATTAGTTGCCATGTATTCTGGAAAATATCTTCTTTGTGCAGGATCTAACCAATACTCTCTATCTGCCCAAGAACCACCTTTATATACTCTTGATTTATCACTAACTAATGTTGTTCTATCTTTAGCGTCATACTTATAATTATCAACAACATTTCCTAAAGTATCTCTTTCTGCTTCAGGTTTTTGAGGTGAATTATACATCCTAGAAGAACGTGTTAATTGATCTTTATCTAAGTTATAATATTTTGATGAAGCTTGATCACCATCTCCTAAACTTGAGTTGTTAGCAAGATTGTAATTTCTTCTCATGTAAGTATCTTCTTTTGTAATTGGAATATACTTAACGCTTCCTGGTAAATCTCTAGGAATGATTCTTCCGTTTTCTAAAGTATCGTATTCAATTTCTCCCATTTCATCGCCAACAATAACAACCTTACCATTTTGATCTATTAATTTTTTAGTAAAAACATTACCTCTAAAATAATTAAAATCATTTGCTTCAGAATCGATGATTGGTCTATAAACGTCTTCTACCCATTCTGCTACATTACCAGACATATCAAATAAACCGTAAGCATTTGGTGGGTAACTTCTAACAGCATTAGGAATATCAGATCCATCACTACTCCAACCTGCAATACCACTATAATTTCCTTTACCCTGTTTAAAGTTAGCTAATTGATCCCCTCTTCTTCTTTTATCTCTATCACGAGTATATTTTCCATCCCAAGCATATTTTTTTCTACCTCTAATATTATTGTATTCACGGTTTTCGAAATTTGCTTTAGCTGCATACTCCCACTCTACTTCTGTTGGAAGTCTAAATTTCTGAGATAAAATACCATCAGAAGATGTTACTTGTCTACCAGAAAACTGATCTTTAGCAGGTTTTGGGTTCCCTTTTTTTCTTGGTACTGGAATTCCTTTTTTATAGATAGTAGAATCACCATCAAATAAAGCATATGGATTTGTTAAATAAGTATCTGTATCAAAATTATTTTTCCCTTTAAAACTTAAAGAATCTTCTTTAAAAATGTTTTTAATAACACCTTTATCCATTAATATTTTTAAGTTTACTGCATTTGTACGCCATTTACAATATTTATTTGCTTGTAACCAACTAACTCCTACCACTGGGTATTCTGCATAAGATGGGTGACGTAAATAACTCTCTGACAATAAGTTTGTATTACCTAAACCTTTTCTCCAAACTAAAGTATCAGGTAAAACTGACGCATAAATATCTTTAAATTGAGGTTCTTCAGGAGGGAAAACGTCTTTAGTATATTGCATAAATAAACCATATTCTGCATTAGTTACTTCAGCTTCATCCATATAAAAAGATCGAACATGCATTTTTTTAGGAGTTGTATTCCAATCAAACATAACGTCATCTTGCACTAATCCCATAGTAAAACTTCCTCCTTCAATATGAACCATGCCTGGGGGTGCGTCTTGTCCTTTCTTAAATTTACCTTTTAAATAACCTCCGTAATTAGGGTCATTAAAATTCCAACCAGTTAGCGACGATTTACTTGAACCTCCTCTACTATTACTTTTACAAGAAGTAAAAAGTAAACCAGTAATGGCCAATAAACCAAATAATTTTAATGTACTTTTCATGTGTTTTTAACTGTTTTTAAGGGTGTCGCAATTTACGATTTTTATAACTTCACACAACTAAATTATATAGATTTTATATCAAATGTAATCTAGCGCTTGCAAGATAACTAACGCCCTATTTTAAGCTTTATTATTACGAATCTAAGAAAAAGATTAAAATATCAATCATTTTAAAATATTATTTTTTAAAAAACCAGTAAAAAACTAGCTCTTTATATTTTTTTAAAAGATATTTTTAATAATTATAATAATAAACTAAAAACTTCGTTTTCTCTTAAGTAATTGATTTTCTATAAGGTAATTATTAGTATTATTTTAAGAAAATTTTATATTTGCCAAACTAATAATTAAATATTTACATGAAAAAATTATCACTTTTATTGTTTTTTGCATGTTTTGCCCTTCAAATCAAAGCACAAAATGCGTCCAGCGGAATTACTACTGCAACTCCTTTTTTATTAATATCTTCTGATGCACGTGCCGGTGGTATGGGGGATGTTGGTGTCGCAACCTCAGCTGATGCCTTTTCTATTTTTCATAATGCTGCTAAAACAACCTTTAATAAAAACAAGATAAGCATCGGTTTAAATTATACACCTTGGTTACGTAATTTAACTGATGATATATTTGTAGGAAATGCTTCTTATATAAATAGGTATAAAGAAAATGCTGCTTGGGGTGTTGATGTAAAGTATTTTTCTCTAGGCGAAATCCAATTAACAGATGTTAATGGTAACCCTACAAGGAAAATCAACCCAAATGAATTTGCCATAACTGGAACTTACTCTATGAAGTTAAGTGAAAAATTCTCAATGGGTGTTGGTTTAAAATACATTAATTCAAACTTAGATATTAGTCAGAATAGTAACCTTAAAGCTGTTAACTCTGTTGCTGTTGACATCTCTGGTTATTATCAATCAGACGAACAAAACTATGGTAGCTTTAACGGTCGTTACCGTTTAGGTTTTAATATTGCTAACATTGGTCCAAAAGTAGAATACGAAGCAGGTAAAGAAGACTTTATACCAACAAATGCTAAACTTGGTGGTGGATTTGATTTCATCTTTGACGATAGCAATGTTTTAGGTCTTAACTTAGAGTTCACTAAGTTATTAGTACCTTCAAGTGGCTCACTTAACTCAAGAGGTTGGTTTGAAGGAATGTTTACTTCTCTAGGAGATAGAAGTTTTGGCGAAGAATTAAAAGAAGTAACTTGGGCTTTAGGTGCTGAATATCTTTATAATAATGCTTTTGCTTTAAGAGCTGGGTATTTTCATGAAAGTGAAGAAAAAGGTTTAAGACAATTTTTAACTTTAGGTACAGGTTTTACTGCTAAAGCATTTACTTTAGATTTATCTTACTTAGTAAATACATCTACAGTTAATAATCCATTAGAAAACACATTACGTTTCTCTTTATCATTTGATTTAGGAGAAATTTACGAAGATTATTAAAAATCAGATTTTTTTTTAATAAATTCGTACCTCAATTAAAAAGCAGTCTTACCGACTGCTTTTTTTGACCTCTATTTTTACTTATGAAAAAAATAAACGTTACAACTTCTGCTACAATGTTTGATGATTTTTCTCAACTTTCATCCAACGATCAATTGTTAATGAATAAAGCTATTGAAGCGCGTAAAAAAGCATACGCACCTTATTCAAAATTTAATGTTGGCGTAGCTCTTTTATTAGATAATGAAGAAATTATTTTAGGAAACAACCAAGAAAATGCCGCATACCCTTCAGGAATGTGTGCTGAACGTGTTGCTATTTGGAAAGCAGGATCTGAATACCCAAACATGAAAGTAAAAAAAATAGCTATAACAGCTGCTTCAGAAACCTCTACTGTAAATAAACCTGTTGGTCCTTGTGGCGCTTGTAGACAAACTCTTTCGGAATACGAAATAAACCAAAAAGAACCGATAGAAATAATTTTTATGGGTGAAGTTGGTAAAGTTATTAAAACAGAATCTTTACTTTCTTTACTACCTTTTTCATTTGATAGTTCGTATCTATAAAATTATCCTTTAAAGAAAGTAAAAAAAGAAATCATTTTTTTTTAATAAAAACCAATTATAAAGTTCTTTTTTGAGAATTCAACAATAATTCAAAATTGACTGAAATTAAAGCCTTTAAAGAAAAAAAAAAGGTTTTATTTGTAACTATAATCTCAAAAAACTTCAATGAACTCTGCTGTAATTACTGGAACTGGCTCATATATTCCTTCAATAAAAAAAGAAAATGATAAGTTTTCTGATAGTTCATTTTTAAATTCTAACGGAACTCCTTTTGGTAGTACAAATGATATTATTATTGAAAAATTCAAATCAATAACCGGTATTGAAGAACGTCGTTATGCTAAAAATGAATATAAATCATCTGATTTAGGTTTTTTTGCCGCAGAAAAAGCAATTAAAAATGCTAAAATAAATCCAGAAGAACTCGATTATATTATAGTAGCTCATAATTTTGGTGATGTGAAAAATGATGCTATTCAAAGCGACATTCTTCCTAGTTTAGCAACAAGAGTTAAATACAAACTAGGAATAGAAAACCCTAACTGTGTAGCTTACGACATCTTATTTGGGTGCCCAGGTTGGATTGAAGGTGTTATACAAGCGCAAGCTTTTATTAAAGCTGGTATTGCAAAAAAATGTTTAGTTATTGGAACAGAAACATTATCAAGAGTTATAGACAAGTACGATAGAGATTCTATGATTTATAGCGATGGTGCTGGTGCTTGTATTGTTGAAGCGAAGAACGAAAGCAATTCGGGAATTATAAGTCATGCTACGCAAACTTTCACAAAAAACGAAGCTTATTATTTATTTTTTGGAAACTCTTTTGATAAAAATGAAGACCCAAATGTTCGTTATATAAAAATGCACGGACGAAAAATATATGAATTTGCTTTAAACAATGTACCCCAAGCAATGAAAGCAGCATTAGACAAAAGTGGTCTTTCTATTAATGATGTTAAAAAAGTATTTATCCATCAAGCAAATGAAAAAATGGATGAAGCTATTATTAAGCGTTTCTTTAGGTTATATAAAAAGCCAATTCCTGAAAGAATTATGCCAATGAGCATACATAAGTTAGGAAATAGTTCTGTTGCAACAGTACCAACTTTATTAGACTTAGTGTTAAAAGGAGAAATAGAAAACCAAGAAGTACAAAAAGGTGATGTAATAATATTAGCCTCTGTTGGAGCTGGTATGAATATTAATGCAATAGTTTATAAATATTAATTCGGTATTTATCAGCTTAATTTCTTGCAAAATATTCTCGCAATTCTAATTTCTAAGTACTATTTTTGCGCATGCAACAACACAACGTACTTATATTAGATTTCGGATCGCAATACACGCAACTTATTGCGCGCCGAGTAAGAGAGTTAAACATTTATTGTGAAATTCATCCTTACAACAAAATTCCAGAGAATTTAAACGATTTTAAAGCGGTAATCTTATCAGGAAGTCCTTCTTCTGTTCGTTCTGATGAAGCTCCACATCCTGATTTATCAGGAATTAGAGGTAAAAAACCTTTATTAGCAGTTTGCTATGGTGCACAATATTTAGCACACTTTTCTGGAGGATTAGTAGCACCATCAAATACTCGAGAGTATGGTAGAGCCAATTTATCTTTTGTAAAAGACAATGAAGATTTCTTTAAAAATATTTCTGTAGGAAGCCAAGTTTGGATGAGTCATTCAGACACTATTAAAAATTTACCTACTGGTGGAACTTTATTAGCCAGCACGCATGATGTAGAAAATGCTGCTTACAAAATTGAAGGAGAAACTACTTATGCTATTCAATTTCATCCAGAAGTATATCATTCTACAGACGGTAAACAATTATTACAAAATTTTTTAGTTACTATAGCAGGAGTTGCTCAAACATGGACACCTTCTTCATTTGTTGATGAAACGGTTGCTGATATAAAAGCAAAAGTTGGAAACGACAAAGTAGTTTTAGGTTTATCTGGAGGTGTAGATTCTACAGTAGCAGCAGTTTTATTACACAAAGCTATTGGTAGTAATTTACATTGTATTTTTGTAAATAACGGATTACTTCGTAAAAATGAATTTACCGACGTATTAAAGCAATACGAAGGTATGGGATTAAACGTTAAAGGTGTAGATGCTTCGGCACGTTTTTTGGATGAGCTTACTGGATTAAGCGATCCAGAAGCAAAACGTAAAGCTATTGGTAAAGTTTTTATTGATGTTTTTGATGATGAAGCAAATCAAATAGAAGATGCAAAATGGTTAGCGCAAGGAACTATTTATCCTGATGTTATAGAATCTGTTTCTGTAAACGGAGGACCTTCTGCAACTATTAAAAGTCATCATAACGTAGGTGGTTTACCAGATTTTATGAAATTAAAAATTGTAGAGCCTTTACGAATGATTTTTAAAGATGAAGTTCGTCGTGTAGGTGCTTCTATGGGAATTGATAAAGACTTATTAGGTCGTCATCCTTTTCCTGGCCCTGGTTTAGCAATTAGAATATTAGGAGATATCACATCAGAAAAAGTTCGTATTTTGCAAGAAGTAGATGCTATTTTCATTAACGGATTAAAAGAAGACGGATTATACAATAAAGTATGGCAAGCTGGGGCTATTTTATTACCTGTAAACTCTGTTGGAGTTATGGGAGATGAAAGAACTTACGAAAAAGTAGTTGCTTTAAGAGCTGTAGAAAGTACTGATGGAATGACAGCTGATTGGGTAAATTTACCTTATGAGTTTTTACAAAAAACATCAAACAAAATAATAAATAATGTAAAAGGTGTTAACAGAGTTGTATATGATATAAGTTCTAAACCACCTGCAACAATTGAATGGGAATAAAAACCCTACGATAAAAAAAATCTGAAGTAGATGAAGAAATTACAATTTTTACTTTTAACTTGTTTTTTAACTTTTGCCATTTCTTGTGGTCAGCAAAAGCGTTATGTATCTTATAAGGTTCAAGAAGGTGAAACAATGAGAGACATTGCAAAACGTATGAACATGAGTACAAAAGATTTACTACGTTTAAATCCGGATGTTGGAAGACGTCCTGATGCAAATACAGTAATTGTAATTCCAAATCTCGAAGTAAAAAAAGAAGTTTCTTCACCTACTCCAACCACAGATATTACCGAAGAGGTTATTGTAGACTCTGAAAATACAGATTCTGATAATGAAGTGATTAATAAAACTGATAGTATTTTTAAACACACTGTTTACGAATATAAAACACACATTGTTAAACAGGGAGAAACTGTATATAGAATTACAAAAGAATATGATATTTCTAAAGATGATTTAATAAAGTGGAACCCTGAATTCCCTGGAATTGAAAGAAATATTTTAAGTATCGGTCAAGTTTTAAAAGTTAAAGCCACCGAAAAAACTATTCTAATTGACAGAGAAGATGTTTTAAAAAACTACTTAACACATACTGTTAAGAGCAAAGAAACGGTGTATAGTTTAACTCGTTTTTACAATATTTCAAAAAATGATTTAATCGGTTTAAATCCTGAATTTCCTGGAATTTTAAATAATGAATTATCAATAGGTCAACTATTAAAAATTAAACCTATTGATAAAGTAAATTCAGATGAAAACTATACCTTTTATAAAGATACCATTCAAGAAAACGCAAAAATTAACTTAGCTATACTATTACCTTTTAAAGCTAAAGAGTACGACTCGCTTTCTGCAAAACAAATATTTAAGGAAAATCGATTAACCAACATGGTTGCTGATTTTTATATGGGAGCTGAAATTGCTATTGATTCAATAGTAAAACAAGGAATAGAGGTAAATGTTAATGTTTTTGACACTGGAAATAGAGGTGAAAACACTGAATTAATTTTATCAGAAGATAAATTAGAAGATACTAATGTTGTTATTGGTCCTTTTTATTCAGATAAAGCTGAAATTGTAGCTGAAAAAATTGACGCGCCTGTTGTTTTTCCTCATTACTCTAGTCAACAACAAAAATTTTCGAGCTCTAAAATCGTAAAATCTTCTCCAGAAAAATCAGCCTATACTAATTACCTAACCTCTTATTTAAAAAGTAATTATAGAGGCGAAGAAATTTTTATCGTGGGTGATGGAGCTTCAGATTCAAACAATAGAATAATTAAAATTAGTTCTGAACTAAAAAAGCATGATTCTATAAAAAATGTTCATATTTTAAAACCAGAAAAAGGCTATATAAAAATAGATCGTTTTACCAATAAAATGGATGCCAAAAAACGCAACTGGGTTATTATTACATCTGACGATAATGTTGCTATTGCTGATGCTTTAAATAGCATGATTGGATTACCAGATGACATGATTGTTCAGGTTTTTGCGATAGAAAATAAATCTTATGACAAAATATTAGGAAACAACAAGCTTGCAAGTATTGGTTTTACATATGTATCAAATACTTTTGCTGATGATACTTCTGATAATGTTAAATTATTTAACAAAAAATATTATCAAAAAAACAACGCAATTCCGTCAGATTATGCTATTAAAGGTTTTGATATTACTTACGATGTATTAATGCGTTTAGCTTCAGGAAACAGCTTAACAGATACTTTTAAAGATGGAGTTTCATTACGCCTTGAAAATAAATTTGACTATAATAAAAAAACTTTTGGTAGCGCAAGTAATAAAGGTTTGTTTATCGTAAAGTATAATAAAGATTTAAGTTTAAGTAGACTTAAATAAGCACTTATCATTTTAAACAAAAAAGCGTTCGTAATTTAAAATTACGAACGCTTTTTTATTATATAAATCGGCTACATTATTGTTTTTGTTGCCATTTCCATGAAGAAAGTAAGGCTTCTTCTAATGTTTTTTCACTTTTCCATTCTAAAACTTCATTTGCAAAAGTAGTATCTGCATAAGCAGCAGTAATATCTCCTTGACGTCTTTCAACAATTTTATAATTTAATGGTTTGCCAGATACTTTTTCAAAAGCATTAATAACTTCCATTACTGAGCTACCTGTACCAGTACCTACATTAAATGTTTCGAAATTTTTGTTATTCTTTTTCTCTAATAACCTTTTCATTGCTAAAACATGTGCTTTGGCTAAATCTACCACATGAATATAATCTCGAATTGCAGTTCCGTCTGGAGTTGGATAATCATCTCCAAAAACAGACAATTCCTCTCTCATTCCAATAGCCGTCTGGGTTACATAAGGTATTAAGTTTTGTGGAACTCCTAGAGGTAACTCCCCTATTTTAATACTATCATGAGCTCCTATCGGATTAAAATAACGCAATGCTATAGCATTTAAGTTATATGCATTACAGCTTTCTTTTATAATTTCTTCTCCTATTTGCTTAGTATTACCATAAGGTGATTCTGCGGGCTTAATTGGAGCTTTTTCGGTAATAGGTAATTCATCTGCTTGCCCATATACTGTACATGATGAACTAAAAATAAAATTATCAATTTTTCTATCACGCATTTCTTGCAACAGGTACACTAAACTACCAATGTTATTTTCGTAATACTCTAAAGGTTTTTCTACACTTTCTCCAACTGCTTTAAAAGCTGCAAAATGTATAATTCCGTCTATTGAGTTATTATTGAAGAAATTTTGAACATCAATTTTTACTCTTAAATCTATTTGATGAAAATCTGGTTTAATTCCTGTAATAGAAGTTATACTATCTAAAACCTCTATTCTAGAATTTGAAAGATCATCAATAATTACAACTTGATACCCTTTATTTTGAAGCTCAACAACAGCATGAGAGCCAATAAAACCTAAACCTCCTGTTACTAATATTTTTTTCATATTGATTTTATTCTTTCTGTAAATATTTTTTGTTGTATTTCTGATAATCTCCACTAATTACATTTTTAATCCAACTTTCGTTATTTAAATACCATTTAACAGTTTTTTCTATTCCTTCTTCAAATTGTAAAGATGGTTCCCAACCTAATTCATTTTTTAATTTAGACGAATCTATTGCGTATCTATAATCATGACCTAATCTATCAGTCACATAAGTTATTAAATTATCCGAAGCTCCTTCTTTTCTTTCTAAAAGTTTATCAACTGTTTTTATTAAAACTTTAATTAAATCTATATTTTTCCATTCATTAAATCCACCAATATTATATGTGTCTCCTAATTTTCCTTTATGATAAATAAGATCTATCGCTCTTGCATGGTCGTTAACATATAACCAATCTCTAATATTTTCTCCTTTACCATAAACAGGTAAAGGTTTATTATTACATATATTATTAATAAAAAGTGGAATTAACTTTTCTGGAAATTGATAAGAACCATAATTATTTGAGCAATTAGAAATAACTGTAGGTAAATTATAAGTATCATTATATGCTCTTACAAAATGATCTGAAGATGCTTTAGATGCTGAATAAGGTGAGTGCGGATCGTAAGATGTTTCTTCTGTAAAAAAACCTTTCTCAGTTAAACTACCATATACCTCATCTGTTGAAATATGGTAAAACAACTTATTTTCATAATCATTATCCCAATATTTTTTTGCTGCTTGCAACAAATTTAAAGTACCCATTACGTTAGTCCTTGCAAATGAAAGCGGATCAATAATTGAGCGGTCTACATGAGATTCTGCGGCTAAATGTATTACCGCATCAATATTATGTTTAGAAAATACATTTTCTATTTTATTAGCATCGCAAATATCAGCCTTAACAAAAGTATAGTTCGGTTTATCTTCTATATCTTTTAAATTTTCTAAATTTCCTGCATAGGTTAAAACATCTAGATTTATAATGTTATAGTTTGGATATTTATTTACAAATAACCGAACTACGTGCGAACCTATAAAGCCAGCTCCACCAGTAATTAAAATGTTTTTCATTAAAATTAATTTACAGTCAAAGTTACTAATAAATAAACGGAGTCTCTAGTTCTTTTAAACTTTGTAATTCTTTATCTTTAGGTGAAAGTATTAGTTTATTCTCGTTAAATACCCAATCAATATTTAATGTTTTATCGTTAAATTTAATTCCCGAATCACATTGAGGTGCATAAATATTATCTACTTTATAAGAAAAAATAGCTTTTTTAGAAAGCACCACAAATCCATGAGCAAATCCTCTTGGAATAAATAATTGTTTTTTATTTTCTTCGGATAATTCTACAGAAACATACTTGCCATAAGTTGGAGAATTCTTTCTTACATCAACAACAATATCTAAAACTTTACCTTGAATACAACGTACTAATTTAGCTTGAGCATATGGTGGCGTTTGAAAATGCAAACCTCTTAAGACTCCTTTTGTTGACTTAGATTCATTGTCTTGTATAAAATTTACTTTACCAATATTCTCTTCAAACTCTTTTCGATTAAATGATTCAAAGAAATAACCTCTCTGATCTTTAAATACTTTTGGTTCGATAATTATTACGTCAGGAATTTTAGTTTTTGTAAAAATCATATTTATTCTTTTATCAAACTTAATAAATATTGACCGTAATTATTTTTTTTAAGAGATTCTGCTAATTTTTTTACTTGCTCTTTATTTATGTAGCCCATGTATAAGGCTATTTCTTCCAAACAAGCTACTTTTAAACCTTGGCGTTTTTCTATGGTTTCAATAAATTGACTTGCTTCTAATAAAGAATCGTGAGTTCCAGTATCTAACCATGCAAAACCACGTCCCATTAATTCAACTTTTAATTTGTTTTCTTTTAAATAATGTTGATTAACTGTTGTTATTTCTAACTCACCTCTGTCTGAAGGCTTAACATCTTTCGCTATATTAATTACATCGTTAGGATAAAAATACAATCCTACTACAGCGTAATTCGATTTTGGTTTTTCTGGCTTTTCGAAAATTGATTTAGCATTTCCTTCTTTATCAAAGTCAACCACCCCATATCTTTCAGGATCTTTTACATAATAACCGAAAACTGTTGCTTTTTTTTCTTCATTTACATTATTTATTGCCGATTTTAGCATTTCTGGTAAGCCATGACCATAAAAAATGTTATCTCCAAGAATCAAACACACATCTTCATTACCTATAAAGTCTTCACCTATAATAAAAGCTTGTGCTAAACCGTCTGGTGAGGGTTGTTCTGCATAACTTAATTTGATACCTAAATCAGAACCATTTCCTATTAACTTTTTAAAATTAGGTAAATCTTCTGGAGTCGAAATAATTAATATTTCTTTAATCCCAGCAAGCATTAACACCGATAACGGATAATAAATCATTGGCTTATCATAAACAGGTAACAATTGTTTTGATACTGCTTTTGTTATAGGGTACAGCCTTGTTCCTGACCCACCTGCTAATATTATTCCTTTCATAGGTTAAAGATATAAATATTATACTATAAAAGATAAACCTCAGAAAATTCTGAGTTTTATCTTATTTTAAAATAATCATAAATGTTTTAAAAATTACTCCAATATCATTTAGGATACTTCTTTTCTTTATATACTTTAAATTAATCTCTAATTTCTTTGGCATAATTACATCTATATAATATTGATTAGGATCTTTTTGTTCTGATAAAATATCATTTTCATTTCTAAATTCTATTGATGCTAAATCTGTTATTCCAGGTTTTACAAGCAATACTTTTTTTTGTTCATCAGAATATAAATCAACATATTTTCGAACTTCAGGTCTTGGACCAACAAAACTCATATCTCCAATAAATACATTAATCAATTGAGGCAACTCATCTAATTTATATTTTCTTAAATAATAACCTACAGAAGTAATTCTAGGGTCTCTACCTCCAACAGTTAGAAGACCTAATTTATCTGCATTTACATGCATCGTTCTAAACTTATAAATTTCAAAATCTCTATTCTTTTTTCCTACTCTTACTTGTCTGTAAAACACAGATCCTTTTGAATCTATTTTAATTAGAATTACTGTTACAATTAATATTGGCAAAAAAAATAGCAACCCAAAAAATGATGATATTATATCAAATATTCTTTTCATTAGTCTATTTATTTAATACTCTGGTTACTTCTTCAATGGTTACATCAACTATATATTCAACATTTTTATCTGTTAATTGTGGATATATTGGTAATGAAATTTCTGACTTATAATTTTCATATGCTTGTGGGTAATCTTCTATTTTATAACCTAAACCTTTAAATAAAGTTAATAAAGGCATTGGTTGAAAATGTACATTTACAGCAACACCTCTATCAGAAATCCCTTGAATAATTTTGTCTCTCTGCTCCTCTGAACAATTGTTTATTCTTAAAGCATATAAATGGTAAGAACTTTTTCCTATTTCATTTTTAGAAGGTGGAACAATAGCCCAGTTAGTTTTTGAAAAGGCTTTGTTGTATAGTTCAAAAATACGTTCTCTATCTTTTAACAACTCATTATTATACATCCTAATTTGAACTAAACCAATGGCTGCCAATACGTCTGGCATATTAATTTTCATTCCTTGGTAAATAATATCATATTTCCAACCTCCAGCTTTTGACTTAGTATACGCATCTTTAGTTTGACCATTTAAAGAAAAACACCTTAAAAAAGCATATTCATTTGCATTGCTGAAAGTTTCAGGTAAATTTAAACAAACTACTCCACCTTCAGCTGTAGTAATATTTTTAACTGCATGAAAAGAAAATACTGAAATATCACATAATGCTCCTGTTTTTTTATCATTATAAGATGCCCCTATAGAATGTGCGGCATCTGACAACACTAAAATTCTACCTAATTTTTTTTGATTTTTACCTTTAGCTCTAAATAATTCTCGTTTAGATTCTGCTAATCTATTTATAGCATTATAATCACAAGGCCAACCAGCAATATCTACAGGTATTATTACTTTTGTTTTTGATGTAATAACCTTTTCAATAGCTTCAACTGATATGTTAAAGTCTTCTGATGAATCAACCATAACTGGTTTTCCTCCTATATTTAAGACTGCCAGAGCTGTTGCCGAGTATGTATATGCAGGAATAATTACTTCATCTCCTTCTTCTATACCAAACCATTTTAACATAAGCATTAAACCAGATGTTGCTGAATTAACACATAAGGTATGAGAAACCCCAACCATATTTGCTACTTCCTCTTCTAATGCATTTACTTTTGGCCCTGTTGTTATCCATCCTGATTTTAAAGAATCCGTAACTTCATTAATAACTTCTTCATTTATATATGGTGGTGAAAATGGAATCATACTTTATAATTTCTTTATTAATTTATACATTTTTCTATTTGGATATGCTATAAAATCATATAGTTCTCGGTATCCATTCTTTTTATAAAAACTTACTGCGTAGTCATTATTGTAGTAATCAGTCGTTAATGATATAGTATTACATTTTCTTTTTTTTAAGTTTTTTTCAAACTCTTCAACCAATTCTTTTCCAACTCCCATCCCTTTAAATTCAGGAGAAACCCCTATAGACAGTAATTCTCCATAATTTTTATCATCTTGTTCTAGATTTGATTGATTTTTATTTAAATTGTTAAATAATCTTATAATGTGATGTGGTTTATTTAATAAGATTATCAAGCCTTGATAAACAAATTTTAAAAAATTTTCTTTAATCAATTCTTTATGAAATCCTTTTGATAGAATAGTTCCCATAGCAAAACCTAGAATATTATTCTTTTTATCAACACTTATTAAAAGAATTGTTTTCTTGTTTTGTAAACTACTAGAATAATATAATCTTAAAAAGTTAGTGCCTAGGCTAGTCAAAAAGAATTTTTCAAATGCTTTCTCATGTACTCTAACTATATCTAAAACATGTGAACCTTCGGCTTTAATTATTCTCATTTCCAATTATTATCGTTGATAATTTTTTTAAGTTTTCTTGACGAGATAAGTGTTTCATAGCATATTTAAATCCATTAACTCCAAGTATCTCTAGCTCTTTTTTATCTAATTTACTCAATTCCATCATTTTCCTACTTAATAAGTCTATCCTTTCTGGCTCTAAACACCACCCACAATTCCCATCTTTTATTACTCTATATGTTTCACTTTCTTTATCTAAAGTAGCTAATACAGGTTTTCTAGAAAACATATATGCTGGTAATTTTGATGGTATAGAACTTGAAGCTGCTCCTTTTTTAATTGGTAACATCATAATAGTCGCTTTACTCTGTACTTCTGGAACTTTTCCATTAGGCACTGATTCAAAATAAATATTTTCTATGTTTCTATCATTTACCATTCTTTGTAATGTACTCTTCATTGATCCATCTCCTGCTATAATCAATTTAGCTTTTTGTAATTTACTTATAGAAAATGCTTCAATTAGAAGATCAATTCCTGCTACAGGGCCAATATTACCCATGTACATAAAAACCAACTCTTCATTAACTTCTATGGTATTATTATTATAAAATTCTACAAACTCTCTCTCATCTTGCCAATTCTTCACAACATCTATTTTCCCTTTTGATATACTTCTAGAATTGGATAAATATTCTTTCATGCTCTCAGAAATAGCTATAACTCTATTTGAATTCAATAATGTAAATTTATCTATAGGCAATAAAAAACTGTTAATCAATAATTTAAATTTAGATAATTTATTACTTAAAGATTCGGGATATATATCTTGAACATGTGTAATTAGTTTTACATTATTATTCTTAGCTTCTTTTGCTACCATACTTTGAGCAAATAATGGCCAAGAATTCATATAAATTACATCTAATTTTCTATGATTCTCTTTTATATATTTTTTACAGTATTTTCCAAAGCTAAAACTTTCTTTAAACCTTCCTAAAAGATTAGATTTAGGAGAGGTAAAAGAAGAAGCATAATGAATTTTATAAGCTTCTTTTTTTCTTTCTTTATTATGTATAAAACCATATGGTCTAGTTGGTTCTGGAGCCAATACAGTTACTTTATTTTCTGCTGATAAAAATAAAGCTAAATCTTTTGATAATTTTGCGGACACCACTGGTTCTGGTGGAAAAACTGCTGTTATAATAAGAATATTTTTACTCATTATTATTTAAAAAACTCTAAAATTTTATTTTGAAACTCTTTTCTCTCTTCAATAGACTTATCTACATACCTATCACTATCTCTTATAAATTTATCTCTATCCAATTCTATAAACCATTTATACAACTTATTTCCCATTTCAAAATCTTCTAAATTAAAAGTAAATCCAAATCCATTATTAATAGATTCTTTTTCCATTTCAGTAGATGGGGATACCAATATTGGTTTATAGTATATCGCTGAATCATATAATTTATTTGAAATTGCATATAATGTCAATAAAGAATCATTTCCATATAAATTAAAAATAATATCATTTTGTTTATAAAATTTTACTTTTTCTACTGGATTATATCTTCCTTTAAAAGACACATTGGTTATATTGTTTTTTTTACAATACTCTTCTATCAACTTTGATGCAGGTCCATGCCCGACATAATTAATAAAAAACCTTTTATCATTGCCCATAACATTTAAAAATCTTTTATTCTCATTGAAATATGATATCGCACCAATATAAACTATATTAATTCTTTCACTATCTTTATTCTTATTATAAAAATCATTTTTAAATATTTCTCTAACTTCTTCTTTCTCATTTTTAAAATTATTAGAAAATACATAATTATCTATTTTCGGAAGAAAATTTTTAAACCCTTTCGACGAAATAGCTACCCATTTTGCTTTTTTAAAAATTTTTTCTTCAATGTTTTTAAAAATACTAAAACGTTCATAAGAATAATCTCTAATATCAACTATATAATTTATTTTAGGGTGATTCTCTAAAAAACTTTTTATCAACAGACTAGGTAGTGTTGTTAAAACTACAATTTTCTTATATTCATTCTTTCTTAAAACACTCAATATAAACGACCTATACTTATAAAAACCTATTATTTTCTTAAATAATGAATCTCCATCTTCCATACTTCTATTAAAAACATGGTTCTCTATAGCTTTATTATCTACTTCATCTAGGCCAAACCTATTCCAAAATATTAAATCATACCTTATTTTATGATTATTAAGAACTTCAGTATAATAGTTTAGATAAGGCATTTGATATATGTTAGTAAAACCTATTATCACTATATCTTTACTCATAAAATAAATTAATTAGTTTTTTTACATTTGTTTCCTTCAAAAATCTATTTGTTATTTCAATTCTTTTATTCTCCAACTTAGGTAATATATTATTCAAATCTTCATATTTATCATATAAAATTCCTAATCCGAATTCTTTATAAATATCTTTGAAATGCCCTACATTAGGTCCGATAAAGTTTACTCCAACGGTTAAAGCATCCATTAAAACTCCACTAGCTCTATAATTAGCTTCTTTTGATAATGGAAAAAATATATAATCTGCAGCTTTTATAAATGAATAATATTTTTCTGAATTTTCTGGTCTTTTACTATATTCTATGTAATTATTAAATAATCTATTGTTTTCATTTTGTTTTACAAATCGAAATTTTATTCTTGATTCTTTAACTATGTTGAAATCTATATGGTTTAAAAATGTACTTTGAAATATAATCTTAGAATGTGATGATGGTGATGATATGATTATGTTTTTATTTTTAGAGAATGTAGGTTCTAAAAAATTTGAATAGTTCTGATGAAATACACTCTTGATACTTAAATTACAGAATACTTCTTTCTCATACTCTTCTTTTAAAAAAGGAGACAAAACAATTAGTTTCGGCTTATATAAAAAAACGAAAAACTTAAATAAAACTCTTTTTAAACTATTATTTTTTAGAGTCAAATAATTATTATGTAAAATGATTGAATACTTTTTTTTTTTCATAAATGGAAAAAAAACAACAAATAATAAAGGCATTATCAAGTTATCTATTGCTAATATTACAATGTTTTTACTAGGATTATTTAATACAACTTTTAAAAAAGCTGTTACTGTTGTTAGAGTGTAATAAGCACTTACTTTCACTTGTTTTATTTCAATATTTTCTTTCTTACATTTATCAATTATATCTTCATTATTTTCTAAACAACAATAATTTACTTTTTTTTTAATTTCATTCAAGATTGAATAATTAAAAAAAAAGTGACTATTATTCCTTGATAAAATATCTATTAAACTTATCATAACTTTTACTTATTAACTAAAGCCTCTAATTCATTTGAAAAAACATCCCCTATATTACTCCAAGAAAATTCCTGTAATAAAGGTGATTCTAACCTAAACTTTGATTCTTCAAGATAAAAATTATAATTCTCTAATAATTCTATTATCCCTAATTCTATTGATTGTTTTGTGTTTTCAACAAATATTATCCCTTTAAATTTTTTTAATAAATTATGAGTTGGATCATTTTTTTCTTCTTGAAGAATATAAATTATAGGTTTTGGTGTTGCTAAATAAATATATGTCTTACCTGGTATTTGCATAGTTCCAAAATTCCCTATATGTAACAAAGCGAAAGATGAATTAATAATTTTTAATGATTCACCATAAGAAACCTGCCCTTTAAAACTAACTATTTTTCTAATTCCTTCTATATTTTCATATTTTGAACTATATGATCCTACTATTTTTAAATTCAATCTATTTTCAAATTCTTTTACAGCTAAAATAGAATTGGTTAAATCACGATCATTTGAATAAGCCACCCCTGTATAAACTAGTTCTTTCTTTTTTTTTGAAATTTCATTTGAATATTTTATTTTATCAAACCCACAAGGCAAATACACTAATTTTTTGTTTAAATTATATTTTGATAAAAACTTATTATATGCCTCTATAGTTTCATTTGTTGTAAAAAAAAGTAAATTTGCCTTATTTAAAATTTTTCTCTCATAATTTCTTAACATTTTTTTTTCTTTTCCATACTTATCAATACTCCATGGGTCACCATATTCAGCAGCCCATTTTATGTTATATTTCTTTGTTAACTTTGAGGCAACAATGTGAGATGTAAAACTACCAGATGAGGTAACTATGAGATCGAATAGTTCTATTTCTTTATTTTTTAAAAACCTCATACAATTAAAAGACCACATAGCATAGGTATCTGGGAATAAAACCATTCCTCCAAACACATTTAATAATTTAATGAAAAAATTTATTTTTACTTTGCTATCAAGAAAATCTCTAATTTTAAAAAAAACTGGTTGTGTTGTTTTCCATTCCTCTAAAGATTCATTAATTATAAGTTCTGATTCTTTATTCTCACTAGCTGAGGGTGATAATACAGTGACATTGTGACCTGCTTTAATTAATCCTTGAATTAATTTATCATTCCTTATAGTTTGCATATCAAAATAAGGAGGATATGATGTTGTTATGAAAAGTACTTTCATTTATACAATTCTTTTTGACATAAAGTTAATAATAATACTAGCATACATAATATCTAAGAAAACATATACTATTGGTTGTTCAGCTCTAAAATATGTTATCATAGAAAACATAATTAAAATTACAATAAGTTTAGTGTTTTCAATTTTTTTTAACATTTTAAAACTTAAATGTCTAGAGAAACCAAATAATATGGGTGCAATAAAAACACCTAACAAACCAAATTGTATATAACCCTCTCCAAAAATAGTAAATGTAACAACGGGGCCTTCTCCTAGTTTCCAATATAATTTTTCAGTATACCTTGTAGAAAAAGCTGTAGGTGGCTTCTCTTTCCAAATACTTCTAGGCACATATGTTAACATCGGATAATAAACCCAAGATGCACCATATTCTAGTTCGGCTTTACCTAAAGATTTTGATTCGTATAAATTATTTAAAATTGAGTAATAAGGTAAATCATTTAATAAATCACTTTCTGATAATAACGCCCCTACATTTACTTGATTACTTCTCTCTAATAGTAAACCATGTCTTACTAAGTTTGAAACAAACATATAAAATAATGAAAATAAAGTAAGTGGTAATATAATTGCTAGTATTTTTACTTTAGATATTTTTCGTTGCTTTCTATTTTTCTTTCTTTCTAATAATTTTGGTTCAATAAATAAAAACACTAAAACTAAAACCATTACCAAAAAATCAAATCTAGTGATTGCTGTTATTTGATGATGTATAATAGGAATGAAATAGAAAAAAAGAAATTTAAAATGTTTTTTTTGTTTAAAATAAGTATAAATTCTTATATAATAAAGAATTCTAAAAAACAACATGATACTATATACAAAACTACCTGTTGAAGCTATTTTATCGAACTCTAATCTGTTAGCAGTAAATACACCTATAATTGAACCTACTTGTATAATTCTGATGGAAATATCAAATAACAAATAACAAAGAAAAACCAGAAATCCAATCTTCGTCCATTTTTTATCTACTCTAAATCTAGCATTTAAATTATCTACCGCTGTATTGTAAGGTATTATTTTACAAGCTACAAATATACCTAAGAGACCTACCAAAAGTATTAGATTAAAATCATCATCATATATAAAATTCGAAGAGCTTAAATATGGAGGTAACAATAAAAATAATAGAAAACAAAACACCATTATTATCTGAATAGATATATACACTCCGTTTTTAAAAGTTTTATTAACAACAAAGTATAGCAGGATTAATGTTAGGAATAATGTAATATTGAAAAGCACTATTTAATTTTTAAAAACTTTAACATAACCTAAATTTAATATCATATGAATTATATAAGAGATTAAAAAGCTATAAGCATAACCAAGAACTCCTAATTGATAGCTATCAATAAAATTATAGCTTAACGAAATAAAACAAGCACCCCAAACTAAATTAAAAAGCAAACCAATCCAAACTTTTTCTTTAGCAATTAAAGATTGCCCTATTAAACTACTAACTACCATAGGTAAAGATGCTATAGACATTAAAATTAAAACTAAACTCCCTGATTTAAACGATTCTCCATAAAAACCCATAATAAAATTAGACGTAAATAATATAACAATACATAAAACAAAAACAATAGCAAGGTTTAGTAATAAATTATATTTAAAAACTTTTTTAAAACTATTTTGATCATCAGAATAAGATGCAAGTAATGGTAATAATAATTGAGATAAAGCAGATGGTATGAATAATATTATTTGTTGCCATTGAGATGCTGCATCCAAAATTGCCATATTTCCGTATCCATTTTTTTGATTAACAAGTATAGTATTACATAACCAAAAGATTGGACTCACCAAAACACCGCTTAAAGCAGCAGGTAAACTTATTTTTACAAAAAGACTTTTGTACTTAGAAATCTTTTTAAAAGTAATTTTTATTTTGAGTTTTTTAGATATTAAAAAAATATTTCTATTAAATAACACAAAAAGTATAAAGTAATTAATTCCGAAACCAATTAATGTGCCTTTTACACCAAAATAATAAGCTCCTAAAACTTGAAAGATAAAACTAAAAAAAGCACCAATTAGTGTAGTTTTAGCAATAACACTAAACTTCTCAAAACCAGACAAAACACCTATTTGAGCACTATTTATTGTTACAAAAAGTAAAATAAAAGCACTCACTATTACTTCATCTTCTAAATGTTCAGACGCTATAATTATAGAAATTTCATTTGAAAAAGTTATAAATAGTATGAAAACTACCAGTGCAAAAATTACAGCCAAAGAAATAGTAAAGCCTATTACCTCTCCAACACTTTTCATTCTCTTATGTAAGTTTTCAGCAATAAATTTTGTTGCTGTTATGCCTAATCCCATGTTAGCCATCATGGAGAATGAATTAATTGTAGACCTTAAAATACCTACCTCACCAAATGTTTCCTTACCTAAAATTCTTGCAACAATTATTGATGATAATAATAGCATTAATTTTGAAAAAACAGTTCCTATTAAAATCCAAGAAGCACCCTTAATTATCCTAGACAAAATAGCCAAATCATTTCCTGCAATTTTTTTTACTAAGTTATTAATTGATAATTTTATATTAACACTCAAGTTAAATTATTTAAAGATTAAAAAAACTAAACATTATCTTATTTATTAATTATAAATTTGAAACAAACTCAATTATTCTCTCACACGCCTTACCATCCCCATAAGGATTATGTAAAGAACTCATTGAATCATATTTTTTTGAGTTATCTATTAATTCTTGTGTTTCTTTTATAATTCTACTTGTATTTGTCCCAACCAAAATAACAGTTCCAGCTTCAACAGCTTCAGGCCTTTCTGTAGTATCTCTCATTACTAGTACAGGCTTACCTAAACTAGGAGCCTCCTCTTGAACCCCTCCACTATCTGTAATAATCAAATAAGATTGGTTCATTAACCAAACAAATGCTGGATATGATAATGGAGATATAAGTTTCACATTATTTATTCCGTCTAATAATTCGTAAACAGGTTTCTGAACATTTGGATTTAAATGTACCGGGTAAATAATTTGAATATTAGGATTTGTTTCAGCAATTTCTTTAAGTGCAGTACAAATATTTATGAAACCTTGTCCATGATTTTCTCTTCTATGTCCTGTAACCAAAACTAACTTCTTAGATGCATCAACTACTTCTTTTAGTATAGTTATCTCATCATCTCCATAATTATCATAAGTTACCTTTTTAGAACTAAAGTGTAAAGCGTCAATTACCGTATTACCCGTTACCAATATAGATTCTCCAGAAATATTTTCTTTTAATAAATTACTTTTTGATGTCGTAGTTGGTGAAAAGTGATAATCACATATACTACCTGCTACACTTCTATTTACCTCTTCAGGGAAGGGGGATCTTTTATTGAAAGTTCTTAAACCAGCCTCAACATGACAAACTTTGGCTCCAGAATAAAAAGAAGCAATACTAGATGCCATGGTTGTAGTCGTATCCCCGTGGACGTAAACAAAATCAGGTTTAAACTCTTCTAAAATTGGTTTTAAGCCTGTAATTATATCAGCCGTTAATGTGTATAAATTCTGATTAGGTTTCATTAGATTCATATCATAATCAGGAGTAATCTCAAAGAATTCTAGCACCTGATCTAACATTTCTCTATGTTGAGCAGTAATACAAACCCTTGTTTCAAAAACATCATGATGTTTTTGAAACTGCTTTACTAGTGGAGCCATTTTAATAGCTTCTGGTCTAGTACCAAAAATAATAAGATTCTTTTTTTTCATATTATTGTTTACTCAAATGAGTTTAAAGTTTCATATCCTCCTTGTTTCAAAAATTGATTTTTCTTCATCAATTCTAAGTCAGACATCATCATGTCCTTTACAAGAGATTGTAAATCATACTCAGGTACCCACCCTAACTTATCTTTAGCTTTGGTAGGGTCACCTATTAATAGATCAACTTCAGTAGGTCTAAAATACCTTTCGTCTATAGAAAGGACTTCTTTTCCTATTTCTAATTGATAATCTGGATTATTACAAGATTTTACAAATCCTTTTTCATCTACACCTTCACCTTTAAAATCTAGCTCAATCCCAACTTCATTAAAACTCATTTTTACAAAATCTCGTACTTTAGTTGTAACTCCTGTCGCTATCACCCAATCTTCTGCTTCATCAGCTTGTAAAATCATCCACATCATTCGTACATAATCTTTTGCATGCCCCCAATCTCTTTTAGCTTCAAGATTTCCTAAATAAAACTTGTCTTGAAGACCTAATGCTATTTTTGAAACAGCTCTTGTTATTTTACGCGTTACAAATGTTTCTCCTCTTCTTGGTGATTCATGATTAAATAAAATTCCATTACAAGCAAATATATCGTAAGCTTCTCTGTAGTTTTTCGTTATCCAAAAACCATAAATTTTAGCAACCCCATATGGTGAGCGTGGATAAAAAGGAGTGCTTTCATCATAAAACCCTCTTTCATTTTTGTTATCTGTCATTCCTCCATATAATTCAGAAGTAGAGGCTTGATATATTCTTGTTTTCTTTTCCAAACCTAAAATTCTAATTGCCTCTAATAAACGTAAAGCTCCTAAACCATCAACATTCGCTACATATTCAGGCGATTCAAACGACACTTTTACATGAGACATTGCTCCTAAATTATAGATTTCATCTGGTTGTACCTCTTGAATTATTCTAGTTAAATTCATTGAATCAGTCAAATCTCCATAATGCAACTTAAACTTAACGTCTTTTTCGTGAGGATCTTGATATAAATGATCTATTCTTTCTGTATTAAATGAAGAAGCTCTCCTTTTAATACCATGCACCATATAACCTTTTTCTAATAAAAACTCAGCTAAATATGACCCATCTTGCCCTGTTATTCCTGTAATTAATGCAACTTTCATTATTTATAACTTTACTTCTTTTATATCCTCTATATTATTTAAAAACCAATTGTATGTTTTCCGAATTCCGTCTTTTAATTCAACTTTATGCTTCCATCCTAATTGATGCATTTTAGATACATCCATTAATTTTCTAGGCGTACCATCTGGTTTAGTTGAATCCCAAATAATATTTCCTTTATGAGCAACAATATTTTGAATTGTTTCTGCCAATTCTTTAATCGTAACATCTCTACCTGAACCTACATTATATAAATATTCTGGCAATTGATTTTCCAGTGCGTAAACAACCGCTTCAGCCAAATCATCAACAAACAAGAATTCTCTCAATGGTGTTCCTGTTCCCCAAAGCACTACATCAGAATGATTATTTACTTTAGCTTCATGAAATTTACGAATCATAGCTGGTAAAACATGGGATGTTTTTAAATCGAAATTATCATGAGTTCCATATAAATTAGTTGGCATTAAACTCACATAATCTTTATGAAATTGTTTTCGAATAGCTTGACAAACTTTTACTCCTGTTATCTTTGCTAAAGCGTACCATTCATTTGTAGGTTCTAGCGAATCTGTTAATAAATATTCTTCTTTTAGAGGCTGTTTTGCAAATTTAGGATAAATACAAGAGCTTCCTAAAAATACAAATTTAGAAACATTACTTTTTAGTGAAATATCAATAAGGTTATTTTGAATTTGCATATTATGCATAATAAATTGATAGGGAAAATCATTATTTGCTAATATTCCTCCAACTTTAGCAGCTGCATCAATTACTATCTCTGGTTTTTCTTGATTAAAAAAATCAAGAACTTCTAATTGACTCCTTAAATCAAGCTCTTTACTAGTTCTTCCAATTATATTTGTATAGCCTTTACTTTCTAAAACTCTCCAAATAGCTGAACCAACCATTCCTCTATGACCTGCTATGTATATTTTAACTTTTTTGTTCATAACTGTACAAAACTATTCTATTAATTCAGGATAATCTTCTTTTACTTTATTGTAAATACTCTTAATGTCATTTGAATTATTTTTTTTCAATATAACTATGCTATCCATTGTATTAACAATAATTAAATCATCTACATTGGTGAAAATTTTTTTGTCAGAAAATGAGTATGTTGATTTATTTAACACTCTATGTAAATTAACAACATCATTTCCTTCTTCAAAATAATTTATTATCGCATCAAAAGTACCTAAATCCGTCCAATAAAAATCTGCTGATACAGTTTTAATTCTTTTGCTTTTTTCCATAACTGCATAATCAATGCTATCTGAAGGTATTTGTTTCATAGCTTCGAATGCAACTTCTCCATTTTCAATAGATTCAAATGCTCTTATGGATGCTTCATATATTTTTGGATTGTACATTTTAAGTTCTTCTAAAAACACTGAGGCCTTAAAACAAAACATTCCACTATTCCAATTAAAGTTTCCTTTCTTCAAAAACTCTTCTGCTGTTTTTAAATCTGGTTTTTCTCTAAAACTAATTACATTTTCTTTTTCATATTCTATATAACCAAACCCAGTATTAGGTTCTGTTGGTTGAATACCAAAAGTCACTAAAAAGTCATTATTCGCAAGCTCAATAGCTCTTTTCATCGAAACTCTGTAAAGCTCTTCATCTGCAATCATATGATCAGATGGTGTTACAATCATGATTGCGTCTTTACCTAAACTTAATGCAGCCAAAGCTATTGCTGGTGCTGTATTTCTCCCAATAGGTTCTATAACTTTTTTAGAAATATTTACTCCAATTTCTTTAACCTGTTTTTGAGCTTCAATAATTTGAGTACTATTTGTTATCAACAAATAATCATCAATAATAAATTGATTTCTTTTCACAGTATGCTGAAATAATGATAAATCATTAAACATTTGTAAAAACTGTTTAGGTTTACTTGCTCTAGATAAAGGCCATAATCTTGTACCAGAACCTCCACTTAGTATAACATTAACTATATTATTTCTATTCATAATCTATATATACTTCTAAAAGTTCAATACTTTTTTCTGAAGAAATATTAATTACCTCAGTCAATGCAGGAATTAAAAGTGTTTCTCCTTTTTTAATTTCTTCCTTTTTCTCACCTATAGATATACTTCCTTTACCTTCTACACACATATATACAACAAAGGAATCTATACTTTTAATATTCCTTTCTAGGTTTTTAAAAACATTTAATTTATTCGTTGTAAAATATTTACAACTATATATTTTATTAGGCACACCAATTTCTGTATCGTAATTTAACAAGCAACTCCCTTTTTTCGTAAAGTCAAATGCTTCTAATGCTAAATCTGTATGTAATTCCCTACCATTTCCTTCAGAATCTACTCTGTCCCAATCATAAATACGATATGTAATATTTGAAGTTTGTTGGATTTCTGCTATTAAAATTCCTTTTCCAATAGCATGTATAGTACCTACATCAATAAAAAAAGCATCTCCTTTTTTCACTTCATCAACATATATTGTTTCTAATACTCTTCCTTCATTAAAAAAATTTAAATATGTTTCTTTGTTTAAATCTTGATTAAAACCAGCATATAACTTTGCTTTTTCATCAGCTTTTAACACATACCACATCTCTGTTTTCCCAAAAGAATTGTGCCGTTTCTTTGCTAATATATCATTAGGGTGTAGTTGAATTGACAAATCATCATTTGCATCAATAAACTTAAATAACAAAGGAAATTCATTACCAAAATTTTCATACACTACTTTTCCTATAAGATCTTCTTTAAACTCCTTTATTAAAGAGTTTATATCTTTTCCTTTTAATTCTCCATTTATCACTTCAGATACAAAACCATCAACAGATGAAAGTTCCCAACTTTCACCTACATCATCATAGGTTGTATCTTTTTTTAGTTGTTCTCGTAACTTTATCCCTCCCCATATTTTTCTTTTTAAAATAGGTTTAAACTTAATAGGATAATTTATTTTTTCTTTTTCCAATTTCATATTTTTTTTTAAAAAAATCTACTTCTCAATCAAATTCTTTTTGACAAAGATAATAGTATTTTCTTTACTCTTTTGTAGTGTTATTTTTAATATAAAAAAAATTTGTCTTTCTTTTCATAAAATACTACAAACTAATATTATAGCAATTTAATCTTTTAAACTCTCTAAAAACTTAAATTTAAAACAACTACTTTAAAAACATAAAAGCGCTTAAATATATCGATTCTTTTATAACAGAAAGTGTTTTTCTCCTGAATTCACCAATTCTATATTTCTTATATCATGAACAATTTCTATAGATGGTTTTGCATCTATTAACCCGAATCCATTTCCTTTTAAAATTTCTTTATAGCTTTCTGTGTGTAATTCTGTAAATCCTCCACTAAATTCGATTTCTTCTCCATTTACTGTTATAGATCGATAGGTTCTTTGATTTTTTTCTTTAACTTCTTTTGGTAAAGATTTTTCATCAATAGACAAATACCAACGTACCCTTGCATTTTTAAACTCTAAATACCCTGCTGCTTTATCTTTTTCTCTTAAATGTACTATATTTTCTTGTACTTCTCCAAAAATCCAAGAAAGCATATCATAAAAATGAACACCAATATTTGTTGCTATCCCGCCTGATTTACTTTCATCACCTTTCCAAGAAACATCATACCAATTACCTCGAGAGGTTATGTAAGTCAAGTCAACATCATATTTTTCTTTTTGATTTTCTGAATCAACCTTATTTTTTAATGCTATGATACTTGGATGCAAACGTAATTGAAGGATCGTATTTATCTTATTTCCTGATTCTTTTTCTATCGCTTGTAATGCATCTACATTCCAAGGATTTAGTACTAAAGGTTTTTCACAAATTGCATCTGCTCCTCTTCGTAAAGCCATTCTAATATGTGAATCATGCAAATAATTTGGTGTGCAAATACTTACATAATCAAGCTGGATATTTTGCTGACGCTTAATCTTCTCGATATGACGATCGAAACGTTCAAATTCAACAAAAAAATCTGCATTAGGAAAATAAGAATCCATTACTCCTACACTATCAAATTTATCAAGCGCAGCTATTAAGTTATTATTAGTATCTTTTATAGCTTTTAAATGACGTGGAGCTATATAACCCGCAGCACCTATTAGAGCAAAATTTTTCATTATAATGTTTTATCTGTTAATTGTTGAGGAAGAAAATTTTTAACATCATACACTACTCCTTTTTCTTTCTTCAACCTCAATATATCTATATTTTTAAATTCTTTATGTGACACTGCTAACACAACCGAATCGTATTTATCACTATACAAATCATTTACTAAATCTACACCGTATTCAGACTTGACCTCATCTTTTTTAGCCCAAGGATCATACACACTTACATCAACGCCATAACTTTTTAACGCATGATATACATCTATAACTTTGGTATTTCTAATATCAGGGCAATTCTCTTTAAAAGTAATTCCAAGAATTAGAATATTTGCATTTTTTACTTTTACATCTTCTGCAATCATTAATTTAACGATTTCTGATGCTATATGACTTCCCATACTATCATTTAATCTTCTTCCTGATAATATTATTTCAGGATAATAACCAAACTGCTGTGCTTTTTGCGCTAAATAAAAAGGATCAACTCCAATACAATGTCCTCCAACCAAACCAGGTTTAAAAGGTAAGAAATTCCACTTTGTGGATGCAGCTTCTAAAACATCACTTGTATTAATATTCATTAAGTTGAAGATTTTTGCTAACTCATTAACAAAAGCAATATTAATATCTCTCTGACAATTTTCTATAATTTTTGAAGCTTCAGCAACTTTTATCGTTGGCACCATATGAGTACCAGCTTTAATTACCGATTTATATAATTCATTAACTTTTATTGCTGTTTCTTTTGTAGAACCTGAAGTTACTTTTAAAATATTTTCTACAGTACGAATTTTATCTCCCGGACTTATTCTTTCTGGTGAGTATCCGACAAAAAAATCTTTATTAAACTTTAAACCAGATTCTTTTTCTAAAACAGGCACACAATCTTCTTCTGTAGCTCCAGGATAAACCGTGGATTCATAGATTACAATATCATCCTTTTTTAAAACTTTACCTATAGTTTTACTAGCACTTAACAATGGTATTAAAATAGGTTGATTATTTTTATCTACTGATGTTGGAACTGTAACGATATAATAATTACAATCATTTATATCTTTTACATCTGAAGTAAAAAACAATCCTTTACTTTCGGTAACACCATCCACCATAACCGATTTCAACAAATCACTATCAACTTCTAATGTCGTATCTACACCTGATTTCAATTCTTCTATTCTTTGATCTTTAATATCAAAACCTACTACAGAATATTTTGTTGCCAGTAAACTAGCTAATGGTAAACCAACATATCCTAAGCCTATAATTGCAATCTTTGGTGTATTCATCTTAACCTACTATAATACCTATTAAAACAGCTTACGAAATTACAAAAACATCACTAACAAAACATCAAAACACAAAAAAAGTCTCATCAAATAAATGATGAGACTTTTTGTGGGCAATGAGGGATTCGAACCCCCGACCCCCTCGGTGTAAACGAGGTGC
>JAHDHE010000012.1 GCA_020631475.1 Tenacibaculum sp.
TTTTCGAGTTGTTTATTTCCATCAACAAATAAATTGCTGTAGTTTTCATTTTGAATAAAATTAGCTGTGTGCTGAAAAAAAGAGTTATTAAAATTAATTACTTCAGAAAAACTTCTGTAATTAGTTTCTAAAGTTTTTGTTTCTTTTGGAATATGAAACGGATTATCAGCACCAGATCCTAAACCTATAAACTGTTCTGCTTTTCCACCACGCCAACGATAAATAGCTTGTTTACCATCACCAACCAACAACAAATTGCTATTTTCTTGCGCCAAAGCATTATCGATCAACGGAATTAAATTCTGCCATTGTAATACTGATGTGTCTTGCATTTCATCAATAAAATAATGCATAAATCGTTGTCCGATTCGTTCGTAAATAAACGGAGCGGGCTGATCTTTAATATTATCCGAAATTAACTGATTAAATTCTGCATTTAAACGAAGATTATTTTCTTCTTTTATTTCTGTTAATTCTAAATTAATATGATTTAAAACCGCTAATGGAATTATACTTTTTAAAGCCAATTTATTCATCAAAAATTGCTGATGTAATTGTTCTGATTCTGTATACAAATTTAATAAATCAGGTAAAATACTTTCAATTGCATTCTTTACATCATCAGATTTTGACTTCGCATAAAAGTTATTTTCTTCAATACGCTCTCTAAGTTTAGAATCTTCAAAAAACTTTGCTTTTTCAGGATTATTAGCCAAAGCAACGAAATGATTAGGAAACATAGACCTGTAAAAATCTTTATGATCTAACTGAACTGATTCTATAATTTCTAAACCTTTATTCCCAATTTCTTGAAAACGTGTTTTTATTTTTTTTTGATGTTTAGATAACTTGATTTTTAAACTCGTAAAGTCTGCTACTTTTTTATCTGCAAGATTCCTAAAATGTTTAGTATCGTCTTCGTTTAATAAGATTTTAGAAAACTCATTTAATTCTCGAGAAATATCCCAAGATTTATCATCATCTGCTTTATCTAAAGAAAAATCGATTAATAATTTAGTTAACTCTTTATCAGTTCCGATTTTAGAAATCAACACATCTACAGCTTCATTTAATAATGAAACTGCATCCATTTCTACTTCAAAGTTTAACGACAACCCTAAATCGTAAGCAAAACTTTTAATTATCTTATGCGTAAAACTATCAATCGTAGTAATTGAAAAAGCTGAATAATTTTGTAGAACTGCATCTAATATCTTTTTACTTCGTTCTTTAATAGTCGATGTATCAACTGGAATTTCATTACTAATAACCTGAAACAAGTCATTTTCTTTTCCTTCAGAAAAATCTTGCAAGTTTTCTAAAACTCGCTCTTTCATTTCTCCAGCAGCTTTATTGGTAAATGTAATTGCCAATATTTTTTGAAAACGAAAAATATCCTCTGAGTTCAACAGTACTTTTAAATACTCTTTAACTAATGTAAAAGTTTTTCCACTTCCTGCGGATGCATTATATACTTGAAAAATTGATGGTTGTAGCACAATTATTTTTTAGATACTAATTGTACGAATTTACGGAAAGTTATAATGAATTTTAACCTCTAAATAAAAAGAAATCTTTTTTCATTGATTCAATTTTAGAATCATCATTTGTAATAATATAATCGATTGCTTTTTCTGTAAAAACTTTTCCTTTTTCAGTTAACGATATAATTTGATTCTCGACAACAATCATATTATTCTTTTCAGCCAACTCTACAATCAATTTAGCTTTTACTTTGTGCCAGTTTATATGCTCATTTAAATGATTAATATGTCTTTCACTTTCTTCTTTATGATTATTAAGATGTAATAAAAAAGTAAGTAATTGCACTTCTTTCTGTTGCTGTTTATTACGATAAACTACCGATATCAATCCTTTGTTTGGTGCAAATAGATATACTAGCGAAAACACCAATCCTAACATCGTAGTCATTGAACCTGAAATTGATGCATCTAACCAATGTGCTACCCAATAACCAGAAATTGCAGAAAACACTCCAAATACTATTGAAAAAATCAACATTTTCTTTAAATCGTTTGTTAACAAATAGGCTGTTGCTGCTGGCGCAATCATTAAAGCGACTACTAAAATAGCTCCAACGGCATCAAACGAACCTACCGTTGTTATTGATGCTACACTCATTAATCCGTAATGTAATACTACTGGAGAAAAACCTAAAGCTGTTGCTAAACCTGTATCGAAAGTACTTACTTTCAATTCTTTGAAAAACGCAATTAAAAGACTTAAAGTAATTAATAATATGGTTCCGATAACCCACACTGATTTTGGACCTAGATCAAAATCATTAATTAGCAATCTATCAAACGGAGCAAAAGCTAATTCACCCAATAAAACAGCATCAACATCTAAATGAACATCATTCGCATTTTTTGCAATTAAAAGGACACCAATACTAAACAAAGCAGGAAAGACTAATCCTATTGCAGTATCTTCTTTTACCAACTTTGTTTTTTGAATATATTCAACCAATACAACAGTTAAAATTCCTGACAATGCTCCCATTAAAATTAATAACGGAGAATTTAAATCGTGCGTAATAAAAAAACCAATTACTAAACCTGGTAAAATAGAATGACTAATTGCATCGCTAATCAACGCCATTTTTCGCAACACCAAAAACACACCTGGTATCGCACAAGCTACAGCAACTAAACTTGCTATTAATTGTATTTCTATTTGTGCGCTACTCATTTTCTATGTGTTGGTTGTATAAATTTCCTGCAAACTGATAGCCTTCTTCTGTCATCGACCACATTTTACCTTCTACTTTTATATACTCTTTCTCTTCTAATTTCTTTAAAGTTCCTCTAGTATATCCCTGAAAATTATTTAAGATTTTTACTGCATGCGGATGCGATTTATCTTCGTGTGTTTTTACTAAATCGAACATAAACGATAATGTTTTATGCAACTGTAAATCTCGTCTATTTTTTAAAAAACGTATTTGACGGAACAACAAACCTCTTGAAGGTGAAAATATAAATGAAAAAACAACAAATACAGCGGCAACTAAAACAATTACTGGACCAGTTGATAAATTAGATTGACTTGCACTAATACCCGTACCAACCACACCAGATAACATACCAAAAACTGCGGCTAATACAACCATCGTACTTAAACTATTTGTCCATTGACGTGCAGCTGCTGCAGGAGCCAATAACATTGCACTCATTAAAACAACTCCAACAGTTTGTAACCCTAAAACAATTGCCAATACTATAAAACTGGTTATCAGAGCATCTATAAATTTTGTGTTAAATCCTAAAGTTTTTGCATAATCTGCATCAAATAATAAAAGTTTGAATTCTTTCCAGAAAAGAAATAACACTATTAAACAAATACCTGTAACGATTGCCATAAACCAAACATCACTAATAAGTAATGTTGCAGCTTGACCAAATAAAAACTTATCTAGTCCAGATTGATTTGCATTTGGCATTTTTTGAATAAACGTTAACAATAACATCCCAAATCCGAAGAAAACAGAAAGGATTAATCCTAGAGCAGTATCAGTTTTTAAATGCGTGTTTTTTGCTATCCCTCTTATCCAAAAAGCTCCAATTAATCCGCTTATTAAAGCTCCTAATAGTAATACATTTGTATCTTTTGTGCCAGTTATTAAAAAAGCAATCGCAATTCCAGGAAGTGACGCATGTGAAATTGCATCTCCCAACAAGCTTTGTTTTCTTAACACAGCAAAACTACCTAACATACCACAAATAGCGCCTAAAATTGCGGTACCTATTGTTATTGTACGGAGCGTATAATCTGAAAAAACGAGACTAAAATATTCTTGTAAACTCATTATTGCTGTACACTTACTTTGTAATTAATTCCGTAGGTCTTTGTTAAATTATCGTCATTAAAAATCTCCTTAACAGGACCTGTTGCAATTTTCTTTACATTTAAAAAAGTTACCCAATCGAAATATTCTGGAACCGTTTGTAAATCGTGATGTACAACCACCACAGTTTTTCCTGCTTTTCGTAATTCTTTTAAAATATTGATAATTGCTATCTCGGTAGTTGCATCAACACCTTGAAAAGGCTCATCCATAAAGTAGATGGATGCATTTTGCACTAAAGCTCTTGCCAAGAAAATTCGTTGTTGTTGCCCTCCTGAAAGCTGAGAAATTTGCCGTCCTTTAAAAGGTAACATCCCTACTTTTTCTAAGGCTTCTAAAGCTGCTTTTTTCTGAGTACTTCCTGGACGTTTTATCCAACCTAAACTTCCGTAAGTTCCCATCATAACAACATCTAAAGCTGTTGTTGGAAAATCCCAATCTACACTTCCTTTTTGAGGAACATACGCTACTAATTTTCGTTGTTTATCATAGGGTTTTCCATACACAGAAACACTTCCTGCAATCGGATTTATAATTCCTAAAATAGATTTTATTAAAGTAGATTTCCCTGCTCCGTTTGGACCTACAATTGCCATCAAAACTCCTTCGGGAATTGATAAATCAATATCCCAAAGCACCGGTTTATAATTATATGCTACCGTTAAATCATCTACTGTTACTGCGTATTTTGTTTCCATATTACTTTAAGGCATCAACAATTGTATGCACGTTTGCTTTATACATACCTACATAAGTTCCTTCATCTGTTCCTGCATTTCCTAATGCATCAGAATATAAAGTTCCGCCAATTATCACTTCTTGTCCTTTTGATTTTACTGCCGCTTGTAAAGCTTCAATCGTTCTTTTTGGAACTGAGGTTTCTACAAAAATTGCTTTTACTTTATTCTCAATAATAAACTTTGCTAATTTCTGAACATCTTGCACACCAGCTTCTGTAGCAGTAGATAAACCCTGTAAGCCAACTACATTAAATGTATGCTGTCTTCCAAAATAATTAAAAGCATCGTGTGCTGTTACTAAAATTCTTTTCTCTTCTGGAAGATTATTTATTTTAATAGCAATTTCATTATTCAATGTCGTTAATTCATCTAAATATACTTTTGCTTTTTCTTTGTAGAAATCGGCATTTTTAACATCTATTTCTGATAACTTCTCAGCAACATAGTTTGTTATTTTCATCCAATTATTAATATCAAACCAAATATGTGGATCGTAATTTGATGCGAACAACTCAGAACTTATCAAGTTACTTTTATCAATCACATCAGAAACTACAATTGTTTTTTTGTTTTGATGCTTCATTTTTTCAAACACTTCTTCCAGCTTACCTTCTAAATGTAATCCGTTATATATTACAACGTCTGCATTAAATAGTTTTGACACATCTCCTTCGCTTGCTTTATATAAATGCGGATCTACACCAGAGCCCATTAAACCATTTACTACTATTTTATCACTTCCTATGTTTTTTACTAAATCGGTAATCATTGTTGTTGTTGTAACTACATTTAATTTCCCGTTTTCTTTCTTTTCTTTTTTACCGCAACCTATTATTAATAGGAGTATTACTAATGTTATTATTCTTTTCATTTTAGTTTTTTTGTATATAAATATTGTTTGCTACTTTGTTTGATATTGTCATCTCCTTACCATTTATCTTTACTAAAAAAGAATCATCGAAAGGCTCTTTATCTAAGACTTCAATATCTTGACCCAAGCCAATTTCTTGTTTATCTAAAAAACGTAGAAATTCGGAAGACGTATCATTTACTCCCACACAAACTCCTTTCTCATTTTTCTCTAATGTAGCCAATAAACTTTTTTGAATCTGCGGAAGATTTCCTTCTTTATCTGGAATAGGGTCTCCGTGCGGGTCTCTTTTAGGATAACCCAAAAATGAATCCAATTCATCAATTAGTTTTGGAGATTTAATATGTTCTAATTGCTCCGCTACTTCATGTACTTCATCCCAAGAGAAATTTAGTTTCTCAACTAAAAAAACTTCCCACAATCGATGTTTACGAATAATATTAGCTGCTGTTTTTTTACCAAAATCAGTAAGTGTAACCCCTTGATATTTTTTATAAACTACCACTTTTTTCTCCGATAGTTTTTTAATCATATCTGTTACCGAAGATGCTTTTGTATTTAACTTCTTTGCAATCGAGTTTGTACTAATTCCTTTATCTGAAATCGCAGCTAAATGATAAATTGTTTTTATATAATTTTCTTCTGACTGACTAAACATTTTATTTTTTTGGTTTTACAAAAATACAAATTTTGATTTAAATAAAATAATTTTTAGGTTAAACTAAAAATTATTTTATATTTGCGAAAATAAAACAGTAATTATACTGAAACAACAAACAATGAAGAAACTGATTTTAGTTAGCTTTTTACTAATCACTGCTTATACTAAAGCACAAATCATAACGGGAAAAATAACAACTACAAAAGGAGAGTCTTTACCTTTTGCTAATGTTTCAGTAAAAAATAGTAGTATTGGAGTAAATGCTGATGAAAATGGTTTATTTACTTTAGAGAACGTAAAGAAGAATAAAGTAACCTTAATTGTTTCTTTTACAGGATTTATTTCTTCTCAGAAACAAATAAACATATCTACTAACAAAGAGAATAGAATTAATTTTTCTTTAATGGAACATGCAGAATTACTAGATCAAGTTACAGTTACGGGAACAAGAACTGATAGACGTAGCACTAAAAACCCTGTAATTGTAAATGTAATTAATAGCGAAACGTTGGCTAATGTACAAGCCTGTAACTTATCAGAAGGATTGAAATTTCAAACAGGTTTAAGAGTTGAAACCGATTGTCAGACTTGTAATTATACTCAATTACGTATGAATGGTTTAGCTGGCGGATATTCTCAAATACTAATTAATGGTCGTCCTATTTTTAGTCCACTAACTGGTTTATATGGTTTAGAACAAATCCCTACAAATATGATAGATCGAATAGAAGTTGTTCGCGGTGGTGGTTCAGCTTTATATGGGTCAAGCGCCATTGGTGGTACCGTTAACGTGATTACTAACACACCAAAAAAAGACGATTATAGCATTAGTTACACTTATCAAAACCTTAAAGGAACTTCTGATCACATCATTGCTGGTAACACCACTGTAGTTAATGAAAATAAAAATGCAGGAATTTCATTCTTTATAAATAATAGAGCTCGTGAAATCTACGATCATAACGGAGATAACTTTTCTGAATTACCGCAATTAAAAAACAATTCATTTGGTACTAATTTATTCTTCTTACCAACAGAAAATCAGAAGATAGAAGTTAATTTTAGTAAAATGAATGAATATCGTTATGGTGGAGAAATGGTGAAAAATGCTCCTCATTTCGCATTACAATCAGAAGAAAGAACTCACGATGTGTATGTTGGTAATATTGACTATCAAATTAATTTTAACGAAGACAAAAGCTCATTAATTACTTATTTCGCTTCTCAATATACCGGAAGAGAGCATTACACTGGTGTTCGTCCAGATATCGGGACTCCTGAAGATACAGATCATTTAGCAAATCCTCCTTATGGAAATTCTGAAACCACAACTTTCCAAGGAGGAATTCAGTTTAATCATAAATTAGAAAACTTCTTAAAAGGAAACAACTTATTAACAATTGGTAGTGAATTTGTGCAAGATGATGTTTTTGATGTTATTACTGCCTATGAATATGAGATAGATCAGATAACTAAAAACTACGGATTCTTTTTTCAAAGTGATTGGGAAATCAATGACAAATGGAACCTTTTAGCAGGAATACGCTACGACAACCATCATTTAAGAGCTTTAAATATCGATGAGAACACAAAAGCTAGAAACTATAAAGAAATTACAAATAATGTAGCTAGTCCACGTATTTCTTTATTATTTAAACCTTTTGAAAACACTCAAATTCGTGGAACATGGGGAACAGGTTTTAGAGCTCCTCAAGCTTTTGATACCGATTTACATATTGCATTTGCTGGCGGAGGTATTTCTCGGGTTTTACTTGCTGATAATTTAAAAAGAGAACGTTCGAATAGTTATACAGTTTCTTTTAATTACGACAAACCTACCGAACATTACATCTATGGTTTTACAATCGAAAGTTTTTATACTCAATTAGATGACGCCTTTGTTTTAGAAAATATTGCACCCAATGCAAACGGAGAACGTTTTGAAAAAAGAAATAGTGACGGAGCAGTGGTAAAAGGAATTACCTTAGAAACTCGTTTAAACTATGATGGTATTCTTCAATTCGATGCTGGTTTCACCTACCAATCTAGCAAATACAATACAGCTGTAAACAATTCTGATGTATTAGATGCAAAAAGAGAATTTTTGCGTACTCCAAATACTTATGGATACGCAACAGCAACCTATACACCAAGTCAAAAATTTAAAACAGCTTTAAATTTAGTTTACACAGGCACAATGAATGTTTTGCATTTAGCATCAAACCCTCAAAACATAACATCAGACGAATATTTTACTTCGCCTTCATTTTTTAATTTAGGAATCAACTCAAGTTATAAATTTGAATTAGAAAACTTAAAAACAAACATTGAGCTTTCTGCTGGAGTCAAAAATATTTTTGATAGCTATCAATCGAAGTTTGATACTGGAAAAGATCGAGATAGTAATTTCATTTATGGTCCAGCTAACCCCAGAACATTTGTTTTTGGTTTAAAAATATTTAAATAACCTAAAAGCATAATAAAATGTTAAAAGAGAAAGTCTTTATCAAGGCTTTCTCTTTTTTTATAACCTCAAATTAATACTCTCTTAACTTAAAGAGTATTCATTAACATTAAATAAACATTCTAATAAAGCAACGATAATTTATCTGTAACATTAGGTTTACAATGTAATGTCAGATTTGCAGGGTATTTAAAGAACTCAAAAACTAGAATGAAAAATTTAATATTTATTACTCTTTTTACCCTTTGTAATTTTGCTTTTTCACAAAACAAAGGAACTGTATCTGGAAAACTTACAGATAAAGAGATGAACGGTGAAGCATTACCCTTTGCAAATGTTTTTATAAAAGGAACCACAATTGGTGCAACTACTGATATGGATGGTCATTATTCCTTAAATGTACCTGCAGGAAATCAAACCATTGTTTTTAGCTTTATTGGTTATCAAACTATAGAAAAAGAAATTATTGTTAAGGCTGGAGAGACTTTAGTAATAAATCAAGAATTAGGAGCGAATGAAGGTGTAACTTTAGATGAAGTTCAAATTAAGGCTACTGTAAGTAAAGAAAAAGAGTCAGCTTTATTATTAGAACAAAAGAAAGCGGTTTCTATTAAAACTACTATTGGAGCTCAAGAATTATCTAAAAAAGGGGTTAGCGATGTTGCCACTGCTGTTACTAAAGCTACAGGTATCTCAAAACAAGAAGGTTCTAACAATGTATATGTTCGTGGTTTAGGAGATAGATACAACTCTACAACTTTAAACGGTTTACCATTACCATCTAATAATCCTTCAAAAAAGAATATTAATTTAGATATTTTCTCTACTGGTATTGTTAAGCTAATCGATATAAATAAAATTTACAATAATCAGATTTATGGAGATTTTGGTGGAGCAAACATTAATATTGCTTCTAAAGAACATACTGGTAAACCTTATTTAGAAGTTGGTTTAGGTTCAGGAGTTAACTCTAGAGCAGTAGGTCAAGACAATTTCTTCTTACAAGATGGTCCTGGGTTTTGGGGATTTGACAACCCAACTTACCCAAACAATCCTTTAACTAATTATAATTTCACTACAAGCTGGGATAAAAAAACAAAATCTCCTTTCAATACAAATTTTTCTGTAAGAGGTGGAAAGAAATTTAACATTGGTGAAGAAAGCTCATTAAGTGTATTTGGTACTTTAGCCTTTAATAATGGCTTTAAATACAAGAATGGTATATCTAGAAGTGTTAATGGATCAAGTTTAATTGTTACTGATTATAACTATGAATCTTTTGACTATAATACCAATACAACAGGTATGTTAAATGTATTATATAAATTAAACTCAAAACATAAGCTTCGTTATAACACTTTATATATTAATTCATCTAACCAAAGTTTAGATGAATATAACGGAACAATTAATGTTTTTGATAACGCTTCAGAAGGTGGTGGGTTTATTCGTCGTTCAAATTTTGATAGAACTAACTTATTAGTAAATCAATTATTAGGTAATCATAAAATTTTAGATGATTATATTGATGGAGAATGGGGAATATCTTTTAATAAAATGAATAATATTGTTCCTGATCGTCGTCAAAATATGTTAGTTCCTCAAGACAACAATAATATAAATGGACCAAAAATTGTTTCTGATTTAGCTTCATCAAATAACCATAGATTTTATCAAAATTTAGATGAAAAAGAATATGCTTTTAATGGAGCTTTAAATTACAAATTCGACAAAAACAAGGATGAAGTATATAATGGTAAAGTTACTTTAGGATATAGTGGAAAATGGAAAGATGTTAATTTTAATGCAACTCAATTCAACTTTAAAATTAATAGAACCATTGCACAACCTATAATAGACGTTAATAATTTAGATGCTTATTTTAGTCAAAATGGATTAGATAACAACTATTTTGATATTGTAACATTTAGAGGTGGTTCTGGTATTAAAACAGCACTAAATCCTCAATTTTATAACGGTCGTCAAATTATAAGTGGAATTTTCGGAAACATTGAATATAAATTCGGAGATAAATTAACCGCTAACTTAGGTTTAAAGTACGAGCAGATTTATCAAAAAATAGATTTTCAAACTGCTTTAGATGTTATTGGTGGAGACATTTATTTTTTCGAAAAAGAGTTCTTACCTAATTTAGCTATAAAATATACTGTTAACAATAAAAACAACATAAAGTTAGCTGCTAGTAAAACTTACACGCTACCTCAATTTAAAGAAAAAGCACCTTTTCAGTATGAAGATGTAAATGAAATAAAATTCGGTAACCCTTTCTTATATTTTTCTACAAATTACAACTTTGATTTACGTTGGGAAATGTTTCCAAAATCTGGTGAAGTTATTTCTGTGACTGGTTTTGGTAAGATTATTAAAAACCCTATCAATGAAATTGTAGTTTCTTCAGCTACCAACGACATTTCTTATGTAAATACAGGTGAAGCAAAAGTATTTGGTGCTGAATTTGAAATTAGAAAAGAAATTTTTAACCATGTTAGAGAAACCGAAACAGAAGATTTCGATAATAAGTTGACTTTTGGATTTAACACTTCTTATATGTATCATAATCAAGATGTAGACAAAGAAAAAGTAGCTAATGAAACTAACTTAACAATAAATCCAACAAATAGAAAAAACGGGCTTACTGGGGCTTCTGACTTGTTAATAAATGCAGATGTAACATATTTAAAAGAATTTAATAAGGATCAAAATTTATTAATAACGTTAGCTTACAACTATTTCTCTGATAGAATATATGCTTTAGGTGTAGCAAGTAGAGGTAATTTGGTAGATCAAGGAGTTTCTACATTAGATTTCATTGCTAAATCTAAATTATCTGATAGAGTTAATGTTGGTTTAAGCTTAAAAAACCTATTAAATCCAACTGTTACTAGAACACAAGAAATTCAAAATATAAGTGTGCTATCATTTAAAAAAGGAGTGAATTTCGGAATGTCTTTTTCATATAAAATAGACTAAAACACCCTTAACAAATAAGTAACATTTTACAGTAAATAGATAACAAACACATAATAATTAGATAAAATCAAGAACAAATTAATTAAAGTTATTTGTAAAAAATTAAACATAAACTAAAAAAATGAAAAAATTAATTGCACTTTTTATTACAGCTTTAACTATTACTAGTTGTATTCAAATAGATGAGAATGTTGTAAGAAACGATTCTACAGGAACAAATATTGACCCTACTAATTTTCAAGGAAGAATTAGCAACGAAACTGCAACTTTAGATGCAACTAAAGAATATAACTTAACTGGTCCTTTTATTGTTCAAAACGGCGCTAGGTTAGTTATTCCTGCTGGAACTGTAATTAAAGCTTCTGGTGGAACTAGTTCTTACATTGCAGTAGCTCAAGGAGGACAAATTGATGTTAACGGTACATCAAGCAAACCAGTTATTATGACATCTGCAAGTAACACGCCAGCTCCTGGAGATTGGGGAGGCTTAGTAATTTGTGGTAAAGCACCAACCAATAAAGGAGGTTCTAGCGGAGAAACTGCAACTGCTGAAGTATCAGATTTAACTTATGGTGGTTCTACTGCTAATGATAGTTCAGGCTCTATAAGATACTTAAGAGTTGAATATACTGGAGCTACTTTTAACGGATCTAAAGAGTTTAATGGAGTTTCTTTATTCGCTGTTGGTTCTGGTACTACTTTCGAGTACGTACAATCTTATAATGGTGGAGATGATGGTATTGAATTTTTCGGAGGTACAGTTAACGGACGTTATTTAGTATCTACTGGTAGTGGTGATGATTCTATCGATTTTGCTGATGGATGGTCTGGAACTGGAGAGTACTGGTATATTAATAAAGGAACTAAAGCTGGTATTGAAGGATCTAATAATGGTGATAATGGTAATGCAACACCTAAAACTACAGCTACTTTAAGAAACATATCTATAGTAGGTCCTGGAACTGAAGGTGCAATGTATATTAAAGAAGGTGGTGGTAACTGGACAGTAGAAAATGTATATGTTGCTGATTTTGATTTAGGAATCAAGTTAAAAGATACTGATACTCCAGCAATTCAAAGTATAAATGATGGTAATATTACTTTTAACCCTATTCAGTTTGATAATATTACTACAAAAGATCAATATACTGGTAGTGCTTCATATATTACAGAAGGAAATAACACAGGTGCTGGTAATGGTAAAAATGCTCCGACATGGGCAACTGGCTGGACTAAAGGATTATAGTACACTTCCAATCATATAAAACACAAGAGGCTGTCTAAAAAGTAAAAACGAAAAATGAAATTTAGATTATTTTTCGGTCACTTCTTTAAAAACATCAAAAAACCATCATTTTAACTTAAAAATGATGGTTTTTCTATAATTTCTGAGCCTGTCACAGAAAATTTTTCGGTAGAAAAGCTGACAAAAAGTCTTTTCAGACAGCCTCTTTTTACTTCTTTAATTTAGCTAAGCTATATAATAAATCTTCTATTTTTTTTAATTCTTTAGGTGGATTACCTGCGTCAAAAGTAGATGAAGTGTATTCTACATCTTTTATCTTAAATACAATTTTAGCAATTAATGCTCTATCCGTAGCACTGTTTTTTGATGGAGCTTTTAAATCTTTTATTTCATTAAGATTTAATTTACTTACTAAAGTATTTAATTCATCTAATTTATCTTGAGGCAACACGTATGTTTCCTCATTATCATAAGTTTTATAATTCACCTTACTGCCTTCTATATTAATTTTAATCATACTGCCTCTCGTTTGAGCTTCATAATTAATTACATCAAAATTATTTGTTACATTTTGAGCAGTACAGCTAACCATTAACAAAACAAATACTGGAGTTATTATATTAAAAATTTTCATTGACTTTTGTTTTTTATTATAAATACAAAGGCGTTCTTTAATTAAAGAACGCCTCAATATATAAATTATTTTTTACTAAAATTAGTCTGCCATAGTAGCTCTAAAACCTCCTGGAGCAAAAACTGCGTCCATTCTAGCTTTTTGACCGTTGGTAAACATATACATACAGCTATCATCAGAATAGTCCATAAAGTTCATAGTCATGTTTGCACTTCCACACTCTATAGTTGGGTAAGAAGGACATCCTCTACTAGATCCATCAGCATCTGGAGTATCTGCAACAAAATCGCTAGCTCCACATCCACCGTCACCCCAAATGTGACGTAAGTTTAACCAGTGACCTACTTCGTGAGTAGCAGTTCTTTGGTTACGTCCTACAAATGGAGCAGCTAAAACCACACCATCAGTAGCCCAGTCACCTCCTGGGAATTGAGCATACCCTAAAATTTGACCTGTTTGATATGGCATATAATTTACTATCCAAATATTTAAAAACTCTTGTGGATTAACAACATCACTTCCTCCTTTTGAAGAAAATTTCATATCATCATTTGGTCTCCAACTTCTTTTTCTCTTATTTTGAACTCTGATAACGTTTTCAATAACAAAGTCAATATTTACATTCGCTTCAACTCCTGCAAATTCTGCTGGCATTGCTCCTCTGTTTGGGTTTTGCAAATTAAAGTCTTCATTCATAGCATCAATTTGATCTTGCAGTACAGATAAAGGTAAGTTTTCACTTGATCTTTTATAAATAACATGATATACTACTGGTATTTGAATTTTACCATTTACCAATCTTGCTGATACTTCTCCTTTTTTTACTTTTTCTACATAATTAGCTGTAAAAGACTCTATTTTATCCATTCTGTCTTTTAAACCAGCATCTTTTGCCATATTCTCATTTAAAACATCATTAGCAAAACATTGCTTATCTGCTCTAGGTAGAGCTTCTAAATCTGCTACTGATTCAATTTCTGGTTCTAAATTCGCGTTTTGTTCATTTGTTTGACAGCCTACTAAAATTCCAGCAGCTATTGCCATTGTTAGAAAAATTCTTTTCATGTTGTGAAAAATTTAAAAATTAGTTAATTGTTTTATTTGTTAAAAACCTACAAACAAAATTCATGTGAAGAATTAGTTAAAAATTTACTGATTTAACAATAAAGTGAAGGGTTTTTTAACGATCTGCAATATATAAATATATTTCTCTAAATAAAAAACATATTTTAGAATTAAAATTCAATGAAAAAACTCTTTAAAAATCACTTGCCACGTAAATTTTTAGAAAATATAAATATTACTTTAGGTTTTAAAAAACTTTTAAAAACGTCAATTTTTAATAATGAAAACAAAAAAGACACCTTAATTAAGGTGTCTTTTTAAATTCTATATAAGAAATTGATTTATTTAAGCTTTTTCTTAACTGCTATTTCAGTATAAGCTTCAATTACATCGCCTTCTTTAATATCGTTGTATCCTTTAATTTGAAGACCACAATCGTATCCTTTCGTTACTTCTTTAACATCGTCTTTAAAACGTTTTAATGAAGATAACAATCCGTCGTGAACAACAATTCCGTCACGGATAATACGAACTTTAGAATCTCTTGTAATCTTACCGCTCATTACCATACATCCTGCAATGTTACCAACTTTAGAAATCTTATAAACCTCTCTAATTTCAACATTACCAAGAACTTCTTCTTTCATTTCAGGAGATAGCATTCCTTCCATTGCATCTTTCAAGTCGTTAATAGCGTCGTAAATAATAGAATATGTTCTAATATCAACTTCTTCTCTATCTGCTACTATACGAGCATTTCCTTGCGGACGCACATTAAATCCAACAATAATCGCATCTGAAGCTGTTGCTAATAACACATCAGACTCGGTAATTGCTCCAACTCCTTTATGTAAGATATTAACCTGAATTTCTTCAGTTGATAATTTTTGGAAAGAATCTGTTAATGCTTCTACCGAACCATCTACATCTCCTTTTAAGATTATGTTTAATTCTTTGAAATCTCCTAAGGCAATACGACGACCAATCTCTGCTAATGTTAACGTTTTCTGTGTTCTTACAGATTGCTCACGTTGTAATTGAGAACGTTTAGCAGCGATTTGCTTCGCTTCACGCTCATCATCAAATACATTAAACTTATCACCTGCTTGTGGTGCACCGTCTAATCCTAAGATTGATACTGGTGTTGATGGACCTGCTTCTTTAACTTTATTTCCTTTATCATCAAACATAGCTCTTACTTTACCACTATGCTTACCTGCTAAAATATAATCTCCAATTTTTAATGTACCTGCTTGTACTAAAATTGTTGACACATATCCTCTACCTTTATCTAATAAAGCTTCTACTACAGCTCCTGTTGCATTTTTATTAGGATTCGCTTTTAATTCTAATACCTCTGCTTCTAACAATACTTTTTCAAGTAAATCATCAACTCCTTGTCCTGTTTTAGCAGAAATTTCTTGAGATTGAATATTACCTCCCCAATCTTCTACTAATAAATTCATAGAAGAAAGTTGCGTTTTAATATTATCTGGATTTGCATTTGGCTTATCAATCTTATTTATTGCAAATATGATTGGTACTCCTGCTGCTTGTGCATGCGATATTGCTTCTTTTGTTTGAGGCATTACATCATCATCCGCTGCCACAACAATAATTACTAAATCTGTTACTTGAGCTCCACGAGCACGCATTGCTGTAAAGGCCTCGTGACCTGGTGTATCTAAAAATGCAATTTTTTGGTCTCCAACTTTTACTGCGTAAGCACCAATATGCTGAGTAATTCCTCCTGATTCGCCATCTATTACATTCGCCTTACGGATGTAATCTAATAACGATGTTTTACCATGATCTACGTGACCCATTACCGTAATAATTGGTGCACGAGTTATTAAATCTTCTGGTTTGTCTTCTACTTCTTCGATAGATTCTTCTACTTCAGCTCCAACAAACTCTACTGTATAGTTAAATTCTTCAGCAACGATTGATAATGTTTCAGCATCTAAACGCTGATTCATTGTTACCATCATTCCTAACATCATACATGAAGAAATAATGTTTGTTACCGGAACGTCCATCATCGTAGCAACTTCACTAACAGTAACAAATTCTGTTACTTTTAATACTTTACTTTCAGCTTGTGCTGCTTGTAAATCTGCTTCTGATTGTTCACGGTGAGCATCTCTTTTATTTCTACGGTATTTTGCTCCTTTACCTTTTTTAGATTTACCTTGAAGTCTTTCTAAAGTTTCACGTACTTGTTTTTGTACTTCTGCTTCTGTAGGTTCTTCTTTTTTAACTGCTGGTCTTTGAGCTCCTCTACCTTTAAATCCTGGACGATTACCTCCACGGTTAGCACCAGAACGATTTGCTAAAGGTCTACCAACACCTCCACCACCTGGTTTAGGTGCTCCTGGTTTACTAATTCTTTTACGCTTTTTCTTATCAGCGTCCGACTTAGCATCTGGTTTTTTCTTCTTTGGTCTTTCAAATTGCTTTAAATCAATTTTTTGACCTGTAATTTTTGGACCATCTAATTTTTTATACTGAGTTTTAATTTTCTCAGCATTCTCTGCAGTAATTTCAACAGCTGGTTCAGTTTTTTCTGCTTCTTTTTTAGCTTCAACAACCTTTCTAGGAGCTTTAACTTCAACTTTTTTAGGAGTCTCTGTTTTTACTTCTTTTGGTGTTCCTACTTTTTTAGGAGCTTCTTTCTTTTCTTCAACCTTAACTACTGGCTTTTCAACTTTTTTAGTTTCTTGAACAGGAGTTTCTTTTTTAGGCTCTTCTACTTTTTTAGCTTCCTTAACTGGCGCTGGTTTTTTAGTTTCTTCGACAACTGCTTTACCAGTTTTCACATCTATTTTACCAACCGTTTTTAATTCTAACTTTTCAGCTTTAGCTTTTAAGACCTCTTGCTTTTTAGCTTCGTCTTCTAACCTCTTCTTTTCTTGTTCTTCTTCTAATTGCAAACGTATTGCCTCTTTTTCTTTACGTTTCTCTTCACTTACTTCTTTAGAGGCAACTTTTTTAGATTTATCTGTTTGAAAACCATCAAATAATATTTGATATTCTTCAGAAGATATTTTAGTAGTAGGACGTGCTTCGATTTCATGACCACTTTTAGCCAAGTGTTCAACAGCTCTGTCTAAAGAGATATTTAATTCTCTTAATACTTTATTAAGTCTTAATTTTTTAGCTTCAGCCATAAATTATTTTATACTTTTTATTGAAAAAACACACTTTATACTTTGGGTATAGTTATGTTCTTTTTCTTTAATTGTCAATTTTCATGTTAACACATTAGGATATACTGACCTCCTACTTTTATTTAGTCTTCGAATTCTTCTCTTAAAATTCGTTGAACATCTAAAATTGTTTCTTCTTCTAAATCGGTTCTTTGCACTAACATAGAAACGTCTTTTTCTAGTACGCTCTTTGCTGTATCTAAACCTATTTTATTGAATTCTGCTATTACCCAAGCTTCGATTTCATCAGAAAACTCTGTTAATTCAACATCTTCTTCTTCTAAACCTTCTCTTTGTACATCTATTTCATATCCTGTTAACTCACTTGCTAAACGGATATTAACTCCTGCACGACCAATTGCTTTTGATACTTCTTCTGGCTTTAATAAAACGTTTACACGTCCTTTTTTACCATTTTTCTCTTCGTCGTATAACTTAATATCTACAGAAGTTACTTTTGCTGGACTTAATGCTCTTGACACAAATAACTGTTCGTTTTTTGTGTAATTAATTACATCAATATTTTCGTTTCCTAACTCACGAACAATACCGTGAATACGAGATCCTTTAACACCAACACATGCTCCAACTGGGTCGATTCTATCATCATAAGAATCTACTGCAATTTTTGCTTTATCTCCAGGAATTCTAGCAACACCTTCGATAGTAATTAATCCGTCGAAAACTTCTGGAATTTCTTGCTCGAATAATTTTACTAAAAATGCTGGTGAAGTTCTTGATAAAATAATAGCAGGTTTGTTACCTCTTAATTCTACCGATTTTATAACTCCACGAACTGCATCTCCTTTTCTAAAGAAGTCTGAACGAATTTGCTCACTTTTTGGTAAAACAATCTCGTTTCCTTCATCATCTAACAAAATTACTGCATTATGGCGAATATGATGCACTTCTGCACTATATATTTCTCCTTCTAAGTCTTTAAATTGCTTAAAGATGTTTGTACTATCGTGTTCATGAATTTTAGAAATAAGGTTTTGACGTAATGCTAAAATTGCACGTCTACCTAAATCTATTAACTTTACTTCTTCAGATACATCTTCACCGATTTCAAAATCTGGCTCAATTTTTCTTGCTTCAGCAAGTTCAATTTCTTCATTATCGTCTTCAGACATTCCATCGGCAACTACCACACGGTTTCTCCAAATTTCTAAATCTCCTTTGTCTGGGTTGATAATTATATCAAAGTTTTCATCTGATCCAAACCTACGTTTTAATGCAGCACGAAATACTTCTTCTAAGATAGACATTAATGTAACTCTATCTATACTTTTATTATCTTTAAACTCTGAAAATGACTCAATTAATGCAATATTTTCCATTTCATTCTCTTATTAAAATATGATCTTCACTTTTGCTTCTTTAATATCTTGATACGGCACTGTTACAGTTTTTTCTACCGTATGTTTTCCTTTACCTATTGGCTTAGGTTCTCTTGCTTTCCAAAACAATGTAATGTTATCATCTGTTGCTTCGGTTAACGTTCCTTCGAATTCTTCAGTTGCTGTTTTAACTTTTAAAATTCTACTAATATTCTTTTTATACTGACGCTTTACAGTTAAAGGATGTGCAATATCTGGAGTGGTTACTTCTAAAGAAAAATCTTCTTCTTCTCTATCTAAATTATGTTCTATATTTCTACTAATACGAACACATTCACTTAATGGCACACCAGAATCTCCATCAACAATTACTTTAATCTTGCTATTTGCTAAAAATTGCAAATCAATTAAATACAACGATTCGTTCTCTTGCAAGGCTTCTTGTAATAATTCTTTTACTTTATCTTGATTCATCCTAAGGTATAAAAAGAGGGGACTCTCGTCCCCTTCATCTATCTAATTAATAAATTTGCTGCAAATATAGTAAGTTATTCATTAACACACAAACGTTAATCGCTTTCCTAATCAAAATGTTTTTCGTAAATTTAAAACGCTATCTTACTTTAAATCTTTTTATTATGAAAAAAATATTAGTTCCTACCGATTTCTCTAAGCCTTCTGAATACGCTTCTAAGTTAGCTTCAACCATAGGAAAAAACTCAGGTAGTGAAATACATTTGCTACACATGATAGAACTACCTACTGGGATAATTGACATGGGCGGAGGAAGTAACTTTAGCATACCTGAGAGCATGCTATACATAAGAAAAGTACGTGATAAATTACTAAACTACAAGCAAAAGTTTTTTCCGAAAAACGATAATATAAAACACGCAATTAGGTTCCAAAATCCTTACGAAGGTATCCGTGATTACAGCAAGAAAATAAATGCTGACTTAATTGTTATGGGCTCAAAAGGACATACCGAATTAGAAGAAATGATTATTGGATCGAACACTGAAAAAGTTGTAAGAAACTCTGAAATTCCTGTTTTAGTTACCAAAAAGGATGGAGAAAACTTCAATCCTAAAAATTTAATTTTTGCATCAAGCTTTAAACCTGAAAAAGACAAAGCTTTTAGTAATTTTTTAGATTTCGCTAACAGTTTTAATAGTAAAATACATTTGCTAAAAGTAAATACGCCTCATAAATTTGAAAACACTCAACAAACCAAAGAGCGAATTAAAAATTTTGCAGAAAAACACAAACTCGATAACTACACCATAAACACTTATAATGATTCTTCTATTGAAACAGGTATTTTAAATTTTTCTAACGAAATAAATGCTGACATTATTGCTTTAGCTACGCATGGAAGAAGTGGTTTGTCTCATATTTTTAACGGAAGTATTACTAAACATCTTTCAAAAAATGCAATAAAACCGATGCTTACTTTTAGGGTATAAAAAAGTGTTAAACACTTTTATTTTGAATTCTTTTCAAGCCAAGTTTTGGTTCTTAACAGACTATTCTCTTTTATATCTTGCCAAAATAAGTTGATATCTCCAGCATGGTAATTTTTAAGAAAAGACATGAAAAAACGTGAGGGAAATTTAGGATTAGTAGACCAAACCAAACCGTCTGTAATTTTAATTTTTAATGCTTGAGCATACATTTTTCCATTGCTGTATAAAAAACCTTTGTGTTGGTGTAGTTCTGTAGTTTTTTCAGAATTCCACGTAATTGGATTTGTAGTTACACTTCCCGAATACCTATCTTTATTTTTAGGTTTTTTTCCTTTTTTGTAGGTATTCCACGCAACGAAACCTCCAGTTTGATTAGCAGAGGTCATTGGCTTAATGTTTTTAAACTCGTTTGGTTCAACTCGCACCCCTGGAATGTAAGCTGCTATGAGTTTTTTAGCTAATGGCTTCTCATCAAAAAAATCTTTTAATAATTGTATTGCATGTGTAGTACCTTGACTATGCCCTACAATAATAATGGGACGTTTTTTATTATACTTTTTTAAGTAAACCTCAAAAGCACTCTCAACATCCTTATATGCTTCTTTCAATGCTTTTTCTCCTTCTTTTTTATAACCTTTAACAAAAGAACGGTAATGTGCCTGCCTGTAATACGGAACATAAACCTTACCTGTCTCTGCAAATGCAGATACTTGATACAGCACCGCTTTATTAAGTACTTTATCTTGTTGCCCTACATCGTTTACAGGCACGTTCCAGCGGCTATCATTTTTACTTGTATTTAATGTTGGATAAACATAAAATACATCAGCATTTAAAGTATCTATTCTTGAAGATGCATACTTTTTAAAAACGTTCGAGTATTTCGAAGGCAATACTGCCCAAGAGCTTTCCAATTCGTAGTTAGGCTTTAATGATAAATTCTTAGATGAAAAAACCTTTGTATTATATGTAGATTTACAACTACTTAAAGAAAAAAGAAAAAACACCAACAACAAGTTGGTTAAAAATAATTTACTATTACAAAACCAAATGGAAACTATTTTAAGAACAAGCTTCATTTACGAGAATCTTCTTTCAATAATTTCAAATAATCGCGTTTCATATTCTTCTTTTTCAGCCCAATTATAATCTGGTTTTATCATTTTATTGATAAATTTCTTTGCTTCTTTTTCTGTTTTAAAAGTATTTAACTGCGAAACCACTCTGTTAAAATCATTTTGATCTCCATCAAACAAATGCTTTACAAAAGCAATTCTATCATTTAAGCCTATTTGAATAGAGCTTTGCAAATGATCGTTTAATGATTTTTTAGGTTCTACTTTCGCAAACAAATCTGCCATTACATCTACAGAAATAGTATCTTGTAATTCATCTTCAAGAGTTGGTGTTTTTTTATCTCCAACATCTTTTACATCATTTTTTGTAGTATTTGAATCTTCAAAAATTAACGATTTTAATTCATCAAAAGGCTGCTCTATAATTTCTTCAACAAGTTTTAAATCTACATCATCTTCGATTATTTCATTAATAACATCGTCTGCAATATCTTCGGCTTCTACCTCTATAGCTTCTTTTAAATCATCTAATTGATGAACAACAACCTCATCTTCTTCTACTAAAAACTCTTCTATTTTATTTTCCTCAACCCTTTTCTCTTCGGCTAACAAAATATCTTGCAACAACTCCTCCTTCATTTTAGATGGATTTGGAGTATTATTAATATACTCTTCTACATAAGCTAAAACCGAAAGCTTTTCATAAACCTCGTATGCTTTCTGTTTTAACACAAACACATCTTCCTTATTTTTCATTTGTAAAATACTGTGTGCTAAACTGGTTAAATCTGATGCGAGTTTTTTGTGCATAAGTTGTTGTTTGATTTTAATTTTTGCTGCTAAATTTTAATAAATTTGTTCCTTATTCGAAAGTAACACAAAAATCAATAATTAGAGCTTAAAATTACAAAATGTTTCTTGAAAATACAGTAAATCATACAGAACAATTTGGTTGGATTGAGGTAATTTGCGGCTCAATGTTTTCGGGTAAAACCGAAGAATTAATTCGTAGACTTAAACGCGCGCAGTTTGCAAAACAGCGCGTTGAAATTTTTAAACCATCGGTAGATACTCGTTATGACGATGAAGAAGTAGTGTCTCACAACGATAGCAGAATCCGATCAACACCCGTACCAGCCTCATCTAATATTCGTTTATTAGCAAACAACGTTGATGTTGTTGGAATTGATGAAGCCCAGTTTTTCGACGATGAAATTGTAGCGGTCTGTAATGATTTAGCCAATAGAGGTATTCGTGTTATTGTTGCTGGCTTAGATATGGATTTTAAAGGAAATCCTTTTGGACCCATGCCTGCTTTAATGGCAACTGCAGAATATGTAACTAAAGTACATGCCGTTTGCACTCACACTGGTAATTTAGCGCACTATAGTTATAGAAAAGCTCAGAGTGACGACTTAGTTTTATTAGGTGAAACTCAAGAATACGAACCTTTAAGTAGAGCTGCTTACTACAAAGCAATACAAGAACAAAATACAAAGAAAGAATCTTTACCTGATGAATAACCACGTAACAGTTTTAGAGATTAACACTGACGCTTTACAGCACAATCTTAATTATTTTAAACAAAAATTAAACTCTAAAACTAAAATTTTAGCAGTCGTTAAAGCTTTTGGATACGGAAGCGAATCTGTTGAAATTGCAAAATTTCTTCAAGACAAGGTTGATTATTTTGCTGTTGCTTATGCTAACGAAGGAATTATTTTACGTGAAGCAGGGATTAAAACACCTATATTAGTTTTACACCCACAAATTCAGAATTTAAAAGAAATTGTTAAGTATAGACTAGAACCTAACTTGTACAATTTTAAAATACTAGATGCTTTTCTACATTTAGCTGATGAAAAACCTTTAATGAACTACCCTGTACATATTAAATTTAATACAGGATTAAACAGGTTAGGTTTTTGGCACACAGATGTACCAGCAATTCTTACACAATTAAAGCAATCTAACAACATAAAAGTGGCTTCAGTTTTTTCTCATTTAGCTGCTAGTGAAGATGCTAACGAGCAAGAATTTACGGTAGGACAAATTAACAACTTTGCCTACATTGTAAAACAGATATATGCTCATTTAGGATACGAACCAATGATTCATATTTTAAACACTTCAGGGGTTATAAATTATCCACAAGCTCAATTTGACATGGTTCGTTTAGGTATTGGGTTATATGGATTTGGAAACAACGAACAAGAAACTAGTCAATTAAAAAATACACATACATTAAAATCTATCATCTCCCAAATAAATATTGTTCAACCTGGTGAAACTGTTGGCTACAACAGAGCTTTTGTTGCTAATAAAATAACTCGAAGTGCAACAATACCTATTGGGCATGCAGATGGAATATCAAGAAAATTAGGAAACGAAGAAGGTTTTGTTATGATTAACAATCAACCTGCACCAATTATTGGAAATGTTTGTATGGATATGATTATGGTTGATGTAACAAAAATAGATTGTAAGGAAGGTAACGAAGTAATTCTTTTTAACCATCAACAGCATATCGAATTTATGGCGCATAAATGCGAAACAATTCCTTATGAAATACTTACCGCTATATCACAAAGAGTAAAAAGATTGGTTAAGAACTAATTTTTTTATATTTTTTAATTCAATTAACTATTAAAATCAAAAATATGGGAATGCTCAAAGAGTTTAAAGACTTTGCAATGAAAGGTAATTTAGTTGACATTGCAGTAGGTTTTGTTATGGGTGCCGCTTTTAACAAAGTAGTTGCTTCATTTACAGGAGGAATAGTTTCACCTCTTATCGGATTATTATTTAATGCCGACTTTAAAGATTTAAAATACATTGTTAAAGAAGGAGTTGCAGACGATGCTGGTAAAATAACTGGCGAGGTAGCTGTAATGTATGGTGAGTTTTTAACTAATGTTATCGACTTTATTATTGTAGCTCTAGTAATGTTTATGATTGTAAAAGGAGTTAACGCAATGAAGAAAAAAGAAGCACCAGCTCCTGAAGCTCCAAAAGGACCTTCTCAAGAAGACTTATTAGCTGAAATTAGAGACTTGTTAAAAAAACAATAACTAATTAATCTAATTGATTATAAAAAAGGAGATGAATAATTCATCTCCTTTTTTCTTTGCTTTTATTTTACATTAAACATGTTTTCCTTTTTCCCATCCATGTTTACCTAAGTATTGGTTTCCAGACTCAACAGCTCCATCTTCAATAGAAGTTCCCATAGAATCATTCCAACGATTTAAATACCCAAAAAGAGAAATTACACCTAGCATTTCTACAATTTCTCCTTCATCCCAATATTTATATAATTCTGTTTTAATTTTCTCATCAACCATATTTGGCACCATAGAAGCTGCTAACGAAAAATCTAAAGCAGCACGTTCTGCATCAGAAAAAGCAGCATGTGTTTTGTATTCCCAAATATTATCTAATTGCTCTTGCTCTGCTCCATAACGTTCAGCAGCTCTAATTGCATGTGCTTGACAATATCTACAACCTGTAGCGTTACTTGAAACCCAAGCAATCATTCTTTTTAATGCAGAAGTTACACGTCCTTCATTTGCCATAACTGCTTTATTTAAATTAATAAACGCTTTTGAAATGGCTGGGCGACGCTGCATTGTTAATACCGAATTAGGACAAAACCCTAATGTTTCATTAAAAAATTCTGCTAATTCTTTTGTTTCAATATCATGATCTGCTGATAAAGGTGTTACTAATGGCATAGTTTTATGTTTTAATTAATCGCTTTTTATAGTAAGTTTGTGTAATCGTACAATAATTTTTGTCGACAAACACAAAACAACTTACGCAAGAAACAAAAAAAATATGGCATCACATACAGTTACCACAGTTTGGAAAGAAAATATGCAATTTGAAACAGATAATCCGAGTGGACATAAAGTTCTTATCGATACATCTGAAGAAAACGGAGGAAACAATTCTGGCTTAGGTCCAAAAGCAATGATGCTATCTGCATTAGCAGGATGCTCTGGATTAGATGTTGTTTCTTTATTAAAAAAAATGCGAACAGAAATTATTGATTTTAAAATGGAAGTTACTGGTGAATTAACCGAAGAACATCCAAAATATTATAATAAAGTTTCTATTGATTATCATTTTTATGGCACCGATTTAGATGAGGATAAAATAAATAAAGCCGTAAATTTATCAATAGAAAAATATTGCGGAGTGATGGAAATGTTTAGAAAATTTGCTGACGTGACAACAAACATTCACTTTCACAATAAGTAAAAGTAATAATTACTATGCGCTGGAAATTAAAACCAGAACCCAATAAAGAAAAAGTAGCTAATCTTTCTAAAGAATTATCAATAGATAAAACTTTGGCTAAAATTTTAGCGCAACGTAATATTGATACGTTTGATAAAGCAAAAAAATTTTTTCGTCCTTCTTTAGAAGATTTACATAATCCTTTTTTGATGAAAGACATGGAGATTGCTGTAAAAAGAATTGAAAAAGCAATTGCTAATAACGAAAATATTTTAGTTTTTGGCGATTATGATGTAGACGGAACAACAGCTGTTTCTTTAATGTCTTCTTACTTAAAGACAATCCATCCAAATATTGCAACTTATATTCCTGATAGATATGAAGAAGGATACGGAGTTTCTTACATGGGAATTGATTTTGCTGCTGACAATGATTTTTCTTTAATTATTGCATTAGATTGCGGTATAAAAGCAATCGAAAAAGTTGCTTATGCAAGTAATAAAAACATCGATTTTATTATTTGTGATCATCACAAACCTGGATTAGAAATTCCGAAAGCTGTTGCTGTTTTAAATCCGAAGCAAATAGATTGTAATTATCCTTATGATGAGTTATGTGGTTGTGGAGTTGGCTTTAAATTAATTCAAGCTTTAGCTTCGAAAAGAAATCAAACTATTGATGATTTAGTTGGTTATTTAGACTTAGTTGCAACTGCAATTGCCGCAGACATTGTTCCGATGACAGGTGAAAATAGAACCTTAGCTTATTGGGGTTTACAAGTAATTAATTCGCAGCCAAGAAACGGAATTAAAGCAATTATTCATCAATTAGATAAAAAAGAACTTACAATTACAGATGTTGTTTTTATTATCGCTCCGCGGATAAATGCCGCTGGAAGAATGAAACACGGAAATCATGCAGTTGAATTATTAACTGAAATGGATTTTGACTCAGCAGTTGAGTTTGCTTCATCAATAGAAAAATTTAATTCAGATAGAAAAGAATTAGATAAAAAAATTACTCAAGAAGCTTTGCTTCAGATTGAAACTAATAAGGAAACTGAGAGATACACTTCGGTAGTTTATGATGAGAATTGGCACAAAGGTGTAATCGGAATTGTTGCTTCTCGCTTGATTGAAACTTATTACAGACCTACTTTAGTATTTACCAAAAGTGGCAATAAATTAGCAGCATCAGCAAGATCGGTGAAAGGGTTTGATGTGTACAATGCACTTGAGCAATGTTCTGAATTTATTGAGCAATTTGGCGGACATAAATACGCTGCTGGTTTAACTTTACTACCTGAACAATATCAAAACTTCAAAAATAAATTTGAAGAAGTTGTTTCTTCAACAATTGATAAAGACTTACTAGTTCCAGAAATAACGATTGATACAGAAATTGATTTATCAGAAATTACTCCTAAGTTTTATAGAATCATTCAACAAATGGCTCCTTTTGGACCTCTAAATATGAAACCAGTTTTTTCGACTACTTCAGTAAGAGATAATGGTTATGGGAAACAAGTTGGCGCAGATAAAAGTCATTTAAAACTGAATATTATTTATGGTTCTGACAAAAAAACCTATGGTGCTATTGGCTTTGGATTAGGTGATAAGTTATCTTTAGTCCAAAATGATTTTGACATTGTATACACACTAGATGAAAACACATGGAATAATTACACTTCTATTCAACTTGCTTTAAAAGATTTAAAATAATTTATTTAGAATAAATCTAAATAAATTATATATTTGTTTCTATATACAAGTAATATGGAAGACATTAAAAAAATATATTCTAATGATATTGGTATTTCTTTCGAATGGAAGGACTCAAACTCAAAACTTACACAAATTATTTTTAGAGACACTGGTTTTCATTTAAAAGAAACTGAAATAGAAGAGTTTTTAAAAAAGATTGGTGATTCTAAAGAACAAAAAAACTGCGCTACTTGTAGTAGAGGTAATAATTGTAAATCAATTTTACTACAAACACCATCTAGTAAAGTAAGTATGGCGGTTTCTAAAATAGAATTAGGGCAAATAGACGATTTAATAAAAGGCACTTTATTTCAGATAAGACTTAATAACTATTTAGAAAATTTATGTAAAAATTAAAAGAGCTTGCAAATTTTGCAAGCTCTTTTAGTTTTTATTTCTCTTTAATTATATACATATAAACTGGATAGTGATCACTGTATCCTCCAGTATATTTACCCCAAGAGAAACTTCTAAAAGGATATCCTTTATAACGCCCTTTCTTTTGAGTTAAAAAACGTTTATTAAATATTCCTGATTTAAACATTTTAAATGAAGAGAAATCTTTTTCTCCTTTATCTAATAACGGAGAACTAATTAAAATTTGATCAAATAAGTTAATATTATCTCTATACCCTAAAGTATTAAATCCACGTCGAAACATATCTTCAAAAGGATTATAAATATCTCCTTCTTTTACATTTTTCTTTTTAGTTTTTGTTTTTAATACAGTTTTAAAACTCGAATTAATAGGGTCGTCATTAAAATCTCCCATAATAAGCACCTTAGGATTCGGATCATTTTCTTTAATTTTCTCTATTATTTGAGTCACTTTATAAGCTGCTTTTTCACGTAAAGGTCTACTTTTAGCTTCCCCACCTCTACGAGATGGCCAGTGATTTACAATTACATGCACTAATTCGTCATCTAAATACCCTGAAACCCATAAAATATCACGTGTATAAATCTTTTTATTGTTTGAATAAATGTTAGGGTTAAACGCTTCGAAATGTATCGGTTTAAAATATCTTTTTTGATATAATAAAGCTACATCTATCCCTCTTTTATCAGGAGAATCAAAATGAATAATACCGTAATGTTTCTTCTTTAGTTTATCTGTAGCAACTAAATCTTCTAATACTTTTTTATTCTCTATTTCTACAACCCCTAAAAGAGCAGGACTAGTTTTTGCTTTATCGGCTCCTAACTGACTAATTACATCAGATAATTTTTCTAATTTGTCTCTATACACTTTCTCTCTACCACTTTTCATTTCCATGATAGGGCTCTTTTCATCTTCTTTTTCTATATCATTTACAGTGTCAAAAAGGTTTTCTAAATTATAAAAACCAACTGTTCTAATTTTATATTGTTTTTGTTGAGCAAATGATGATAATGCAACAAAAAACACAATTAAAAGGGATACTATTTTTTTCATTTGATAAAATTTATGCGGCAAAAATAAAACAAAATTTAAGCCAAAAAGCTATTGTTCGTAAAAACACCCTATTTGATAATGTTAATTTAACATTAAAGCAATTTAAAATTTATTAATTTTGCAACCCTTTTCTCTGTAATGTTTTGAGACTAAGGATTAACCAATTAAATATTTTATAAACAATCATTTATGAGAAATTTTACATTAACAATGTTAGTAATGCTTTTTAGTATAGTTACTATAACGGCACAAAACGTTGTAAAAGGAATTGTAATTAACAGTGATTCTGAGGAGCCTCTTCAAGGTGTTTCAGTTAGCGTAAAAGATATCAATAGCATTACAGATGTTAATGGGGTTTTTACACTAAACGGTTTAAACAACGGAAAACATGTTTTAACCGTAGCTATAACAGGATTTGAAACTCAGAATTTTCCAATTAACTTAACTGGAGAAACAATAGACTTAGGGTCTATATTAATGTATGAAGATATTTCTGAAGATCAAGACTTAAGCACAATCACTATTACTGATGATGAATTAAGTGACGATGCTAGTTCTGCAGATAATATTTCTGGACTTTTACAAGCTTCACGAGATGTATATTTACGTACAGCTGCTTTTGACTGGAGTTCTTCTTTTTACAGAATAAAAGGTTTAGATTCTGAAAACGGAAAAGTATTGATTAATGGAGTTGAAATGAATAAACTTTACAACGGTCGTCCGCAATGGAGTAACTGGGGTGGTTTAAACGATGTATTAAGAAATCAAGAATTTAGTAATGGTTTAGCTCCTTCTAATTATACTTTTGGTGGAGTGTTAGGATCTACTAATATTAACACTCGTGCTTCTGAATACAGAGAAGGTGGTAGAGTTAATTATGCCTCTTCTAACAGAAGTTATTCTCATAGAGTAATGGCAATGTATGCTTCTGGATTAATGGAAAATGGTTGGGCTATTACTGCAGCAGGTAGTAAAAGATATGCTGAAGAAGGCTTTACAGATGGTACTTCATATAACGCACACTCAATATTTGTTTCTATAGAAAAACAAATTAATAAAAATCATAGTTTAAACTTTACTGCAATTCAAGCTCAAAACAATAGAGGTAAAGCATCAGCGAATACTGATCAAATTTATGATATAAAAGGTATTAAATACAATCCATATTGGGGATATCAAAATGGAAAAATCAGAAACTCACGTATAAAAAGAGTTAATGAACCAATTTTAATGTTAAATCATTACTGGAATATTGGAGACAAAACTACATTAAATACAGGTGTGGCTTATCAATTTGGTGAAATAGGAAATAGCCGTATCGATTTTAATGGTGGTAACGATCCTAGCCCTACTTATTATCAAAATTTACCAAACTATTTCTTAAATAGCCCTAGAGACCCTAACAATCCTAGTAGTTTTGATTATGCAGATGCTTATAAAGCGTTAACAAATTTTAAAAACAATGGACAATTAAATTGGGCAGATTTATATGCAGGTAATGAAATTGATCGTAACAATGCTCGATTTGCATTATACGAAGATCGTAACGATGATAGACAATTGACGGTTAATACTATTTTAAATACTGAATTAACAGACAATATTTCATTAACAGGTAGTTTAGAGTACAGAAAATTAGATTCAGAAAACTTTGCTAGTGTTTTAGATTTATTTGGAGCTACTGGTTATTTAGATATCAATAGATTTGGAACTCAAGGTGCTGATGACTACCAAAATGATTTATTAAATCCTAACAGAGTAGTAAAAAAAGGTGATAGATTTAAATATAATTATAATTTAGCTTCTCAAGTATATGGTGGTTTTGCACAATTCCAGTTTAAATATAATAAGGTAGACTTTTATGTAGCTGGTTCTGCTCATAATACATCACACCAAAGAGATGGATTATATAAAAACGGAATATTTTCTGGAAACTCTTCTAGTCCAAACGCAACAACTTCTTTTGGTAAATCAAAAAAATTAGATTTTTTTGGTTTTGGAGCTAAAGGTGGATTGACTTATAAAATTTCTGGACGTCACTTATTAGATTTTAATGGTGGATACATTAGTAAAGCACCTTCTATTCGTAATTCTTTTGCAAACTCAAGAGCAAACAATTTAACTGTTGCCGAAGTAAGCAGCTTAGAAAACGAAAAGATCATGTCGTTTGATGCTAGTTATATTTTAAGAACTCCGTTCGTTACAGGTAGATTAACTGGTTACTATACAGGTGTACAAGACGCAACAGATATCGCATTTTTCTTTATTAGTGGTAATAACTTATTTATTCAAGAAGTTGTAACAGGTATCGACAAAAAACATATTGGAGCTGAATTAGGTATTGAAGCACAAGTTTTATCTACTTTAAAATTAAGAGCTGCTGCGAATTATGGTCAATATACATACGACAATAATCCAAATGTTACAATAGCTTCTGAGGTAGGAATTAAAGATTATGGTCAAGCAAATCTTAAAGATTATAAAGTAGCTTCAGGACCACAAAAAGCATATTCTTTTGGTTTTGAATATAGAGATCCAGAATATTGGTTTGTTGGAGTTACAGGTAATTATTTAGATGATGCATACATTGATCCTTCTCCTATTAAGAGAACAAACAACTTTACTATAGACCCAAATACAAATACTACTTTTACAGATTTTGACCCAGCGGTATCAAGAAGATTATTAGCTCAAGAAGAGTTTGGTGGTTACTTTACATTAAATGCTATTGGAGGTAAAACTTGGAAAGTTGGTAAAAATAAGTATATTGGGTTCTTTGCTAGTGTAAGTAATATACTAAACGAAGAATACAAAACAGGTGGTTACGAACAAGGTAGAACTGCAAATTATCAATTAGAAAGAGATGACCATGCAGCTGGAAACCCTAATTTCGGAAGTAATTATTGGTATGGTAGAGGAGCAACATATTTCTTAAATGTAAATTATAGATTCTAAAAACACAATTAAAATGAAAACAATAAGCATATTTAAATACGTAGCAATACTTTTTATTGCATTATCTTTTTCTTCTTGTGTAGAGGATAACGATTTTACAATTCCTAATACAGGAGAAGATAAAAATTACGCAAACTTAAAATCGTTAAGTGAAATTGCAGCACTATATAGCAATCGAATTGTAGATATTAATGAAGATATTACTACATCTGGTTATGTTATATCAGACGACAGAGAACGTAACTTTTACAAGACAGTTATCATTCAAGATAAACCAGAAAATCCAACAATAGGTTTTGAAATTAAAATAAACGAAACAAATCTTGGAGCAGATTATGGTGTTGGTAGAAAAATATATATCAACTTAAAAAACCTTTCAATAGGAAAAGACTTTAGAACTCAATCTTTTCAAATTGGAGTAAGAGGAGGTAGTAGAATGTATTCTATTAGCGAAAATAATTATAAGAAACACATCGAACGATCTTCTGAAATAGTAAATATTACTCCTACTGTTTTAAAAACAAATGAATTAACAAATGCTCACGTTAATACATTAGTTAAATTAAACGACTTGCAATCAGACACTATGGGATCTACTTATACTGATCCTAATAGTACTAGAGATGCTAACAGATATTTTTTAAGCTGTAATACTTTTGAGAAAATAATATTAAGAACTAGTGGTTTTTCTAACTTTAAAGCATTTCCTATTCCAGATAAAAAAGGAAGTATAACTGCTATATTAAACAAATACAATAGTTCTTTCCAATTAAAAATTAGAGACACTAAAGATGTAAATCTTACTCAAGATTATGGATGTTTTAATAATCCAACCGCTGCTACTTTAGCAGAAATTAAAGCGTTATATAATGGAGGTAACACAAGAATTCTTCAAGGATCAAAAATTAAAGTAACAATTACTTCTGATCTTGCTAAAGGTAACATTTCAAATAGAAATGCTTTTGCTCAAGAAGGAACAACTGGTATTGCTTTACGTTTTAGTGATACTTATAATTTAAACTTAGGTGATGAAATAGAAATTGCTGTAGGAGGTTTAGTATTAAGTAAATACAACGGATTATTACAATTAAACTTAGCTACTTCAGACATTATTAACACAACCGCTGGTACTTTACCAACGCCAGAAGTAATTACTTTTGCACAAGCTTTAACTGGAGATTACGAAAGTAGATTAGTTAAAATTGAAGGTGTTCAGTTTAAAGACATTACAAAAAAATATCTTGGAGCAAACACTTTAACATCAGATTGTACTAACGAATTAAAAGTAGTTTCGGTAAGCTCTAACGCCTCATTTAAAGACAACCAAGTAAGCACTAAAAAAGGGACTATTACTGGTGTAATGAGCAACTCTAATGGTGCTCAAATTTATATTAGAGATGAAGCTGATGTTAATTTCACTGAAGCTTATGCTTGTACTTCTACTGGAGGTGGAGGTAGCTCAAACACTCTTTTCTTCTCAGAATTAGCTGATCCTAATAATCTTTATAAAGCTAGATTTATCGAAATTTACAACCCGACTTCTGCTAGTATTGATTTAACTGGATGGAAACTTAAAAGATATACTAACGGAAACACTTCTAGTAGCACATTAGATTTAACTGGAAGCACAATTACTGCAGGACAAGCATTTGTTATTGCTGCTTATGCAAGTGATTTTCAAAGCATTTACGGTTTTGCAGCTGATTTAGCTGGAGGAAGTATTGTCAATTCTAATGGTGATGATAATTTTGAATTAGTTGATGCCAGTGGTACTGTCATTGATACTTTCGGTGTACCTGGAGAAGACGGAACTGGAACAAATCATGAATTTGAAGACGGTAGAGCATATCGTAAATCTTCAGTAACAACAGGAAACGCGACATATACATTTGCTGAATGGGATGTTTGGAATGATTCAGGAAATGCAGGAACAACAAATGCTCCTCAAAATGCCCCTGGTAATTTCACACCTGGAGTAAGATAATCTCATTACAATAAAATATCAAAAACCCAAGTTTTAAAACTTGGGTTTTTTTGTGCATCTTTATATCGTAAATAGTAATTATGTTTTCAAACAAGAGGATAACAAGAGCTTTCAATCAAGCAAAAAAGCTTCCTTTAAATAAAGAATCAAAATACATTTTGTTTTCAGACTGTCATCGAGGAGATAATAGTTTTGCTGATGATTTTTCTCATAACCGAAAAATATTTCACCACGCTTTATCTCAATACTTTCAAAATGATTTTACGTATATAGAATTGGGGGATGGAGATGAACTTTGGGAAAATAAATTCGTAAACATTTTTAATGCGAATAAAGATGTGTATTTGTTATTAAAAAAGTTTCACGAAAAAAACCGTTTACATTTCATTTGGGGAAATCATGATATGGATTATAAAAACCCTAAGAAAATTAAACAAAATCTACATTACTATTATGATACTGTTGATGGTAAAGAAAAAGAATTAATGATTAACGTTTCATTTTCTGAAGCTATTCGATTAGAGCAAGAGGATTGCAAGTCAGTCTTTTTACTACATGGGCATCAAGCAGATTGGTTTAATTATATTTTTTGGCGTTTTAGCCGGTTTTTAGTTAAAATTTTATGGAGACCACTACAATTAATCGGAGTAAGTGACCCAACGAGTCCTGCACAAAATTTTAAAGAATTGATTAAAGTTGAAAGCCGTCTCGAAAAATGGATTAAAAACAATAACAATCAAATGATTATTACTGGACACACACATCGTCCTCGTTTTCCTTCACCTAATGAACTACCACATTTTAACGATGGTAGTTGTGTACACCCTCGTTGTATTACTGGTATTGAAATTGAAAAAAATCAAATAACACTTATCAAATGGCATGTAGTAACAAATGAAAACGGAACCATGCAAATAGTAAGAGAAATACTTGAGGGACCAGAAAACATCTCTCAATACATTTAAATTAACATTGGTAACTTTAAGTTAAACTCATTATAACAGTTACATAAAATCTACTTAATGATTAGTTAAAAACCGTCTAATACATTTGATATATCTTAATTTAAGACCTTTAAGTCATTAGATATATTAGTTTTTGTCGACTTTATATTTGGCTAACTGCCTTTGGCCGAGGCAGTTTTTTTATTTAATGTCGGGTTAACCATAATTTAACATAAGTATTAGTTATTTGCAGCGACAAAAACTAATAAACAACAACTAATGAAATTTAAAACAGCACTTACTCTTGTAAGTATGTTTGTGCTATCGTATGCACACTCACAAACAGAAAATGCTCCTAAATTTGGAAAAGGATTATTTAATTTAATAGGTAAAGACAGTACTTGGTCTATGAATATTGGAGCAAGAATGCAATTTTTAACCACCGCTCAATGGGATTCTGATTCTAACGGATTATCAAACCCATCATCATCTTTTTTAGTTAGAAGAGCACGTTTAAAATTTAATGGTTTTGCTTTTACTCCAAAATTAAAATATAAAATGGAATTGGGGCTAACGAATAATGATATTGGTGGCGCTTCAGAATTTACAAACAATGCTCCTAGATATATTTTAGACGCTGTTTTAAAATGGAATTTCCATCAGAATTTCGAACTATGGGTAGGTCAAACAAAACTACCAGGAAACCGTGAACGTGTAATTTCTTCTGGAAATATGCAAATGGTAGACCGTTCTTTATTAAACAAGCGATTTAACATTGATCGTGATATGGGATTACAATTAAGACATCACTTTAATTTATCAGACAAGTTTATCGTTCGTGAAGCTTTATCTATTGCTCAAGGAGAAGGAAGAAATATAACTACTGGTAACTTAGGAGGGCATCAATACACTGCTCGATTAGAGTTTTTACCTTTTGGTAACTTTAAAAGCAAAGGAGATTATAAAGGAAGTGATTTAAAGAGAGAAGAAACTCCAAAGCTTTCTATTGCTACTAGTTATGATTTTAACAACAATGCTGTTAAAAATAGAAGCAATCAAGGATCATACATGAAAAACGATGTAGGTTTTTATAAAACTAATATTTCAACTGTATTTGTTGATGCAATGTTTAAGTATAAAGGTTTTTCTTTTATGGGAGAATATGCCCATAGAGATGCTAAAGATCCTATTGCAAAAAACTCTGACGGAACACCAACTGGAGACATCGTACAAGTAGGTAATGGTCTTAATTTACAAACAGGTTATTTATTTTCGAAAAAATGGGAAGTATCAGGTCGATACACCAACATTAGTTTAAACAAAAACATTACCGGAAAAGGTTCAGAAAATCAATATACATTAGGATTATCTAAATACATCGTAGGTCATAAATTAAAAGTACAAACAGACGTAAGTTATTTAGATTTAGCCACTAACACAAACGAATTAATGTATCGTTTACAAGTTGACATTCACTTTTAAAAAAAATAACGTAAACCTAACATAAACACTAAAATAGTGTTTGTAGATTTGCAAAAAAATTAAAAACTAAAAAATGGGAGATCCATATATTTTAATGCTTGTTGCTTTAGCTGTTTTAGCTATTGTCGACTTAGTTGTAGGAGTTAGTAACGATGCTGTTAACTTTTTAAATTCAGCAATTGGTTCTAAAGCTATTAAGGTTAGAAACATCATGATTATTGCTAGTGTTGGTGTTTTTATGGGAGCAATTACTTCTAGTGGTATGATGGAAGTTGCACGTAAAGGTATTTTTAACCCAAACATGTTTATGTTTCAAGATATCATGTTTATTTTTATGGCAGTAATGATTACTGATATTTTACTATTAGATATCTTTAATTCATTAGGTATGCCTACCTCAACAACAGTGTCTATTGTATTTGAATTATTAGGAGCAGCTGTATGTGTATCTCTTATTAAAATATCGTCTAGCGACTCTCAATCTATAGGAGATATTTGGAATTATATTAATCACAAAAAAGCAATTCAAATTATAAACGGAATACTACTTTCTGTTGTCGTTGCTTTTTCTGTAGGTGCTATTGTTCAGTTTATTTCAAGATTAATTTACTCTTTTAATTTTGAAAAAAGAGCAAACTACATCAACGCTTTATTTGGTGGTTTTGCAATTACAGCAATCACATATTTCATTATTATAAAAGGAATGAAAGGAACTCCTTTTTATAAAGATATTAAGCATTTAATTGAAGGAAACACCTTAGCTATTATTGCAGGAAGTTTTGTTGTTTGGAGTTTAATCTCTCAAGCATTAATTAGTTTCTTTAAAATAAATATTTTAAAATTAATTATTGGAGTAGGTACCTTCTCTTTAGCAATGGCCTTTTCTGGTAACGACTTGGTAAACTTTGTTGGTGTACCAATTGCAGCATGGAACTCTTACGAAGCATGGTCTGCTTCAGGAGTAGATGCAAATGCATTTTCAATGGGAATTTTAGCTAAAAAAGTACCATCTAACGTTTGGTTATTATTAATTGCTGGTGCTATTATGGTAATTACTTTATGGACTTCTAGTAAGGCTCAAAATGTAATTAAAACTGGTATTGATTTATCTCGTCAAGGAGAAGGACATGAAAAGTTTCAACCAAATCCATTATCAAGAATCGTAGTAAGAGCTGCTATGGGAATTAACGCTGGTATTAGCGCTATCGTTCCTGCAAAAACATTAGCTTTTGTAGATTCTAAGTTTCAAAAACCTGTAATTGAATTACCAAAAGATAAAACCTACGAAATGCCTGCCTTCGATTTAGTAAGAGCAGCAGTAAATTTAATCGTAGCAGGTATTTTAATATCTATCGCAACATCAATGAAATTACCTTTATCTACTACTTACGTAACATTTATGGTAGCAATGGGTA
>JAHDHE010000082.1 GCA_020631475.1 Tenacibaculum sp.
TAACAAAAGCTTCAATTGCTTTATCTATGTGTTCTTTTTCATGTGCTGCTGAGAGTTGAACACGAATTCTGGCTTGTTCTTTTGGTACTACAGGGAAGAAAAAACCAATTACATAAATACCTTCTTCTAACAACATATTCGCCATAGTTTGAGAAAGCTTTGCATCATATAACATAACAGGAACTATTGCCGCGTCAGCTCCAACTAAATCGAAACCTGCTTTCTCCATTTCAGTTCTAAAGTAATTTGTATTCGACTCTAATTTATCACGAAGTGAAGTGTCTTCAGAAATTAAATCAAACACTTTTAAAGATGCTCCTACAATAGCTGGGGCTAATGAATTTGAGAATAAATACGGACGTGAACGCTGACGTAAAATTTCAATAATTTCTTTTTTACCTGTTGTATAACCTCCCATTGCACCACCTAAAGCTTTACCTAAAGTTCCGGTTACAATATCAACTCGATCCATTACATTTTTTAATTCAACTGTACCGCGACCAGTTTTACCGATAAATCCAGTTGCATGACATTCATCAACCATAACTAATGCATCATATTTATCAGCTAAATCACATATTTCATCTAGCTTAGCTACAATTCCATCCATAGAGAAAACACCATCTGTAACAATAATTTTAAATCGATGATTTTGTTTATTCGCTTCAATTAATTGTTCCTCTAAAGCTTCCATATCATTATTTGCATAACGATAACGTGCTGCTTTACACAAACGAACTCCATCAATAATAGAAGCGTGATTTAAACTATCAGAAATAATTGCATCTTCTTTAGTTAATAATGGTTCGAAAACTCCACCATTCGCATCGAAAGCGGCTGCATATAATATAGTGTCTTCTGTTGTATAGAAATCTGCAATCTTTCTTTCTAATAATTTATGAATATCCTGTGTTCCACAAATAAAACGAACAGATGACATTCCGAAACCATGCGTATCCATAACATCTTTTGCTGCTTGAATTACTTTTGGATGATTTGACAACCCTAAATAGTTATTCGCACAAAAGTTAATTACTTCTTCTCCTGTTGAAATTTTTATCACTGCATCTTGTGACGAAGTAATAATTCTTTCTGATTTATATAACCCAGCATCTTTAATATCCTGAATTTCTTGTTGTAACTGTTCTTTTATTTTTCCGTACATAATTTATGTTTGAAAGTTGTTTGTTTAAAAGGTCAAAGTTAGAAAGTTTAATTTACTTCTCGATACAAAATTCTTTCAGAATTTCACTAGAAGTGACAAATCAAACCTCTTCAACCAAAATTTCTTCATTGATATATATAAGTAGTTTTTTTGCTACTTTAAAATTCATCGTTTTTAAAACTCGCTCGTATTTTAATAATTGTTGATGATAACTTTTTGAAGGTTTTCCTGTTTTATAATCGATAATTGTAACTTCATTTTTATCATCAAAAGACAATCTATCAGGAATCATAATTTGATTGTCAACATCAACTATTTCGCGCTCATTGTATATGATAACATCTTCTGAGTAATAGCTTTGTAACTCTGGATGATTAACAATTTTATAAACATCAGTCTTTATCAAATCAGATTGCTCTTTATCAATAATCCCTTGTTGTTCGTATTGATTCACGACTTTATCTACATCATTTTTCGTGATGATTTTCGCCATCATTTCGTGAATCAAATTACCAAATTCAATTGCTTTTCCTTGATTGGTATCCCATAATTTTGATGCACTTGCCAGCATTTTAATATTATGCTCTTGCCAGGGTGTAGAAATAAATTCTTCTTGAATCTCAGTTAACGATTCTTTTTCTTCTTTTTTACTAACTCTATTCGACACTCCAAAATTATATTCTAAAACAGCATCATTCCATTGATTAATTTCTTTCAAGTAATTGATAAAAACTCCCGAATAAAAATTAGTATTTTCTTCTCTTTTTGATGAAATTTTATGTTCAGTTATAATATATAATTGTTCTACCGAACGAGTTAAAGCAACATACAGTAGGTTAAAATTATCTAATTCTAACTCTTCTCTTTGTTGCTGATAAATTTCAGCACCTGCAACGTTAACAAATTTTAAATCTTTATTAAACGGTACTAATAACTCTTTAAAGTTATCGAAACTTTCTGGCAATTCATTTAACCAAACTTTCGGGTTTATTTGTCGGTAAATTTCTAAATCATATGGAAAAATAACCACCGGAAATTCTAATCCTTTTGATTTATGAATCGTCATTACCTGAACTGCATTTCCACTTTCAGGTGCAACAATGCTTAACTTATCTTTTTTGTCGTCCCAAAAATCTAAAAATTCTTGAATACTTGTTCCCTTTCGTTGCTGTTCTAAAACTACATCTAAAAAGAATTGCACATACGAATCGGAAGAATTAATTAAGCTAAAACTTCTTATAATTTCTTCTGCTTTTTCGTAAAAAGGTAATTGATGAAAATTAGATAAGTCAAACGATATTCCGTAAACATTTAATTCTTCAAAAAACGCATCATTTGAAAGATGAATTAAATTAGAAATAAAAGAATGTTTATCTGCCTGTATTTCTAAATGATCGTGTAAAAAGTATACTAGTTCTAATAAAGTTTCCTTATCATTCGAATGTTGAATTACCTGCAAAACATCCACTATAAAATTTACTTTCGGACTATTCTCAAGCAATAAAGTTTCTGAAGAAATAATATCAATCCCGTTTTCTGATAAATAATTTGCTACCGCAACTCCATCTTTCTTTTTACGAACTAAAATGCAAATTTCATTTAACGAGAATTCTGATTTTAATTCATTTATTTTCTCTAATATTTTCTTCGGATATTTTAAAACCTCATCTTCTTTTTCTTCCTCTTTATCCAAAAAAGATATAGAAACAAATCCGCCTTTTTTAGCATTTTCGAGTTGTTTATTTCCATCAACAAATAAATTGCTGTAGTTTTCATTTTGAAGAAAATTTGCAGTATGCTGAAAAAACGAATTATTAAAATTAATTACTTCTGAAAAACTCCTGTAATTAGTTTCTAAAGTTTTTGCTTCTTTTGGAATATGAAACGGATTATCAGCATCAGATCCTAAACCTATAAACTGTTCTGCTTTTCCACCACGCCAACGATAAATAGCTTGTTTACCATCACCAACCAACAACAAATTGCTATTTTCTTGCGCCAAAGCATTATCGATCAACGGAATTAAATTCTGCCATTGTAATACTGATGTGTCTTGCATTTCATCAATAAAATAATGCATAAATCGTTGTCCGATTCGTTCGTAAATAAACGGAGCAGGCTGATCTTTAATATTATCTGAAATTAACTGATTAAACTCTGCATTTAATCGAAGATTATTTTCTTCTTTTATTTCCGTTAATTCTAAATTTATATGATTTAAAACTGCTAATGGAATTATACTTTTTAAAGCCAATTTATTCATCAAAAATTGCTGATGCAATTGTTCTGACTCTTTATACAAATTCAATAAATCTGGTAAAATACTTTCAATTGCATTCTTTATGTCATCCGATTTAGATTTGGCGTAAAAATTATTTTCTTCTACTCGCTCACGCAGTTTAGAATCTTCAAAAAACTTTGCTTTTTCAGGGTTATTCGCTAAAGCAACAAAATGATTTGGAAACATAGATCTGTAAAAATCTTTATGATTTAATTGAACTGACTCTATAATTTCTAAACCTTTATTTCCTATTTCTTGAAAACGTGTTTTTATTTCTTTTTGATGTTTAGAAAGTTTGGTCTTTAAACTTGTAAAGTCTGCTACTTTTTTATCAGCAAGATTTCTGAAATGTTTGGTATCATCTTCATTTAATAAGATTTTAGAAAACTCATTTAATTCTCGAGAAATATCCCATGATTTGTCATCATCTGCTTTATCTAAAGAAAAATCTATTAGTAATTTTGTTAGTTCTTTATCTGTTCCTATTTTAGAGATCAACACATCTACCGCTTCATTTAATAACGAAACTGCATCCATTTCTACTTCAAAATTGAGTGACAGTCCTAAATCGTAGGCAAAACTTTTAATTATCTTATGCGTAAAACTATCAATCGTAGTAATTGAAAATGCTGAGTAGTTTTGTAGAACTGCATCTAATATCTTTTTACTCCGTTCTTTAATAGTCGATGTATCAACTGGAATTTCATTGCTAATAACCTGAAACAAGTCATTTTCTTTTCCTTCAGAAAAATCTTGCAAATTTTCTAAAACTCGCTCTTTCATTTCACCAGCAGCCTTATTGGTAAATGTAATTGCCAATATTTTTTGAAAACGGAAAATATCTTCTGAGTTCAACAGTACTTTTAAATACTCTTTAACTAAAGTAAATGTTTTTCCACTACCAGCAGATGCGTTGTAAACTTGAAAATTTGATATTTGCTGCACAATTATTTTTTAGATACTAATTGTACGAATTTACGGAAAGTTAAGCTGTATTCTAACCTCTAAATAAAAAGAAATCTTTTTTCATCGACTCAATTTTAGAATCATCATTGGTAATAATATAATCGATTGCTTTCTCTGTAAAAGTTTTTCCTTTTTCGGTTAAAGATATAATTTGATTTTCGATAGCAATCATATTATTTTTTTCAGCCAACTCTACAACAGATTTTGCTTTTACCTTGTGCCAGTTTATATGCTCGTTTAAATGATTAACATGTCTTTCACTTTCTTCTTTATGATTATTAAGATGTAATAAAAAAGTAAGTAAT
>JAHDHE010000013.1:0-6040 GCA_020631475.1 Tenacibaculum sp.
CTCTGGTTCAATATAAATTTTATATATAAATGTAAACCTATTTTAGGACGACACACTGTAATATAAAATCTATTCTACGTTAAAAGTAATAGGTAATGTATAACCAACTCTTACCGCTCTACCTCTTTGTCTTCCTGGTTTCATTTTAGGAATTTTGCTTGCAACTCTAATTGCTTCCTTTTTTAACCTTGGGTGAGGTGCTCTTGCATTAATACTTGTAATAGAACCATCTTTATCAATTTTAAATTGAACATAAATTCTTTTTTTACCAGGAGCTAAACCTAATTCGTTTGCTAATTCTGAATCGAAATAACGTAGAACGTGCTTAGTTAATTTCTTATTTAAACAAGCTTTCTTTTCCGCTTTTGTTCCTGTACATCCAGGAAAAACAGGAACTTCTTCAATAATAGCAAAAGGTACATCTTCAACTACTTCTTCTTCTTCTTCTGCTTCTACGATATCTTCTACTTCAACCGCCTCAGATTCATCAGTTTCTGTAGATTCGATAATAGTTTCTTCAACTTCTTTTTCGTCTTCTACAACTTCAATTTTTTCTGGAGCTGGTGGTGGTGGTGTATTAGGTTTTGGTTTTGGTGGTTCGATTTTAAGCTCGATTGTTTCTTCTTCAATATCAGTCGCCATATTAGCGGCTCCTAATTCACCATATTCTTTATCATATGTTTTATTTTCAATTGCAACATAAGTTACAAATAAAGCTAAAACCAAACCTAACTGCATAAACAGTTTACTATAATTCTCTAAGTTTGATTTTGGATTTTTCTTAATTTCCATCCTAAATGTTTTTTAATAGTTCGCTAATTTAATTAATTTATTTCAACTTTTACAAGCTAATTCTTTAAATAGCTTCTTTTTTCTTAAAAAAAGAAAGGTAAAGTATGTAAGCTATTAAAATACCCGTCGAATTTGCGACAACATCTAAAATTTCACCCGAACGGCATGATGTTGCTGTAACTTGAAGAGCCTCAATAACTATGCCGTATAGAAAGCAACATATAATAACAAATATTGCTTTTATTTTTGACTTTTTTAAAGCTAACAACCATGATAAGGTTAAAATAAAATAAGCAAGTGCATGTTCTATCTTGTCTAAACCATTTACTTGAATTGGTTGCTTTTCGATCTTAATTAAACTAAGAATAGCAATACTTATCGTTAAAAGTATTGCTATTATGTTTAAATTATCCTTTAATAAGTTCTTGATATGCTTCAGCACTTAGTAAACTTGATATTTGTGAATCGTCAGAAAATTTAACCTTAATCATCCATCCTGCTTCGTAAGGATCTGAATTTACTAATTCTGGCTCATCTTCTAAAGCTTCATTAAACTCTATTACTTCTCCTGATAATGGCATAAAAAGATCTGAAACTGTTTTTACTGCTTCTACCGAACCGAATACGTCTTCGATTGCTAAATCTTCATCTAAAGTATCTACATCAACATAAACGATATCACCTAATTCTCCTTGTGCAAAATCTGTAATACCTATTGTTGCTACACCTTCTTCAATTTTTACCCATTCGTGGTCTTTAGTGTACTTTAATTCTGATGGAATATTCATTGTATTGTTGTTTTATATTTTTGTTTTTAGTTTCCTAAGTTATATACTATATTAATTCCTGCGTTGATTGATTGTCTTGGAAAAGTTGTTGAAACAGCGTATTGAAATGTTTGATGATTGTAATAAAACGATGCTGTTAAGTTACTACTTAAGTTATAATCTGCTAAGACTTTTAACCCGAATAGCTTTTCTCCTCCTGTTATCTGACTATTTTCTGTATCTACACTTCTTATTAATGTTAAATTATCTCTTATCGAAATATCTGCTCTTAAATTAATATCGCCTTTTAATGTTTCTTTCTTTCCTGTAAAACGAGTTACAAATTTAACATCTCTAATCTTATATCCAAAACCAACTACATACTCAGTTCCTTTAATATCGGTTAAGGTATTATTATTAAAGTTTAATGTTAAACTTCTATCTCTTCTTATTTCTCCTTTAAAAGAAAATGAATTTTTCATTCTAAAATCAACTTTCATTAATGGTGAAAATTCATCTATTAATGTTGCCGACGAAATTAAGTTTTCTGGTTGATAATTACCAGAAGTATTTGTATTTGTTATGTTGCTTGAATCGTACTGTAAATTATTGGTATAATTACCTATTGAATATGACGATTTATAACCGTGAGATAATGTAAATGATGAAAAATTCTTTTTAAACCATTTATATTTCATCAATCCATTAAAGCGTAATCTCCAATTTGGAATCGGAATATTTTTAAAGATTCCTGTACTTACCGAATTTGGATTATTACCAGAATACGCAGCAATAAAGGCTGGCAACATTACTTGTTGTCCTGATGTTTTAAATCCTGCGTTGTTATTATTTGGGTTAGAATCGTTAATCGTAATTCCTTGCTCATTAGCTATTCTTCCAGAAATAGATTGTCTATAGTCTAAGAAATTTTGGTACAACGTTTCATTATCAGTAAAAATAGTACCTAACATAAAATGGCTAATACTGTAATTACCTGTTTCGAATGGTTTAATATTAGGATCTTGACGATAATCAGAAGAATTATTTGGATCACCTCCTGGTCTTAAAACTACATCTAATTGCTGATTTAAATTACTTGTTTGAATACGATTACCAATTAAATCTATACTTAAACTCTTTAGTGGTTTTACCGATATGTTATAATCTAACTTTTTATAGTTTGTTTTTCCGTAGTTTTTACTATAATATGGTTGATTTGGATTATTTTGACTTGTTCTTCTCACTAACCAATTATTTTCGATAGCTCTATTTAAAATATCTGTTTGACTACCAAAAACAAACCCAAAGGTAGGAGCTAAACTTCCTGTCGAACTACTTCTGCCTAAAAAACCAACAGAAGGTCTATAACCCTGTAACAAGGTTCCGTTGTTTTGAGTATAGCTAATTTTTGCTCTTTTTACTGATGTTAATACATCATAAAAACCTTTCATAGCTTTATGACCAAAAGATGCGTTCTTTTTTAGTTTTGGTTTTTGTGTTCCTTTTTTCGCACCTAAAGCAACAGTACCTTTTTTTACTGGTCTTTTTTTAGTTCCCTTTAATAATAATTTATCGATTCCTAAGGTTTTATAAAAGCGTCCAAAATCGATGTTTGTATTTAAGTTATGCGTATTTGCATTCTGAATCATGTTACCAACCACATCAGCATACTTTACAGATTCTCCGTTATATTCTATAGGACTTTGAGAGCTTGATTTCCAATCAAAATCGGCAGTGTAACCATAATCTGCAGAAACAAAACTTAAAAAAGGAAACTTGTTTAATGGTATTTTATATGTTGAGTTTAATTTTTGATGATAATTATCTGGTCTACCAACTGTAAAAAACTTATCGTAAACTTCTAATTCATCTTCTCCAAAACCATCATATATATGATTATTTGTTGCATTAAAATTTAACTGTAACGATTTTGTTAAATCGAAACCAATCGTATAATCCCAATTAAATAAAAACCTTCTTTGAATTAATTCTTTTTGCTCAACAGGTAAATCAATAAGATTTCTTGATTGTTGAGAATTAAAATTTCTATTAATTCTTGAATTAATGGCTATTGTTTTTGGTACTGGATTTATATTTAAATCTTTTATAAATTTTAAGTACTTACTATTTAATTTTTTTGATTTCTTAAATGGCTCAATAATAAATGGCTTGAAGTTAAAATTATAACTCGCACCAGCCATTACATTTTTATTTACAAATTTCTTAATATTATAATCCTTATGAAACTCTTCGTTATGTGCATATGATACCGAGAAATTCTCTACATCATACAATTTAGGTTTCTTTTTACTTTCAGGATTTCTATTCTTTTTTACATTTATAAAACTAATACTCTTTCTACGTGTATAATCTTGAGCGTTCTTACTATTCGGATTTTTATCTAATGCATCTGCTAGCTCAACATCTTGAAATTGTGGGTCGTATTTAGGGTCTCTAAATTCTTCACCATAACTATAACTCATCGGCACTTGCATACTCCATTTTTTAGGCATCATTTTACCTAACTGAACATTTGTTGCAACACTGTATTGTTTTATTTCTTCTATACTTCTTTGTTGCACACGATCTTCGATATTACCAAAACCAATGGTAGACATTCTTCCTGCTAAAGATACATCCATCACGTCGGCAAGATTAGCATCTGCATTTACTACAGCAGCCCACCCACCTTTATTATCAAAACCTACAGCACGCAATTCATTAAACCAAACTTCAATAGATTTTTGCGTTATTGATGTGTTTTTTACACCTAACATAACTGTATTAACCTGTGCTAAAGTAGGGTTACCTCTAACAGATATTTTTAACCCATTTGTACTTACAGATGAAAAAACATCAGTAATACTTGTACCAGTTCCTGTTGGTCTTTCAATTTTTAATTTTGCTAACTCTTCTAGTGGTACTTCTAAATTGTTAATTTCTGGCCAAATTTTATCTGAACTTGGCGTTTCATTAGGTTCTTGTTTACTATAAACAAGAGGCTTTTCTATTTCGTAATAATTATCATTTAAATCGGTACCTAAACGAATAATAGCTACAGCATCAGAATTTTCTCCTTGAGCAGCAAGCCTTTGAGGGTCTTCGGCATGTAAAAACATGCGTAGTTTTTTATACCTACGCATATCTATACTAATATTTTTATAAATAGTTCTTACATTATCAGCTGGTAAGTCGGTAACTTTTAATGTAACCGATTGTTCATTTTGACGTTGAATTCTATTTGTTCCTTGTAATTGTTCTCTTTGAATACCAGGGGGAAGTGCATATCGTTCTTGATTTTGTTCAATACTAACTACTCCTACTTCAAATTTATTTAACTCATCAGTATCTAAATTTACAGGAGTTGTAGTACTTGGCAACACTTTTGTATAACGTCTCCAATCTCCACGCACTAATTCTAACTCACCAAAACGTAAAACAACTGGCATTTTAAACTGAGTAAGAAACATTCTTATAAAACGAATACTATTAAAATCTGTAATTCCGTTAATTCTTTGAGAATCTGTTATATTTCTAACAGGAATTCTAAATTGATACCATGTGGTATTTCTTGTTGATCCGTTCGATAATGTTATTGGTGTACTTTTTACATCAATAATATGATTTTGACCTAACTGTAAATCAGATTTATTAAATGAAACCTCGTATTCAAAATAACTGTTTACAGGGTTCATCGTCTGATCTTTATTAATATCTTCTACATCTGGATATGTTGTTGAAGATGTTGGAAATGCTTCATTTGACTGACTTGGAGTTGGCGAATTACCTTGAGTTCCATTAAAGTTTTTATAACGTGATAATACCGATGGACTTGAAGCTTCTATTGCTCCACCTCTAAAATATTGAAAGTTATCTCCTGCAGGATCATCTAAAGAAGCAAATGCTGGATATTTTGCTTTTTCTTCTTCATCTGTCAACCCATCTAAACCAATATCTTGGTTCGTTCTTGCTTCGTTACTAGCATCAAAAGCATATAATATTGATGGGTTTATTGGAACATTACCCCATGTTGTTGAGTTAATATTTGTTCCGTTTATTTTATTACCATTTTCTGGTAAGCCATTTTCATATTGTTTTCTACCGTCCTTTAAGATATCTTCAGAAACATTACCTAAGTTGATAAATAATTTACCAACCTGATTATTTGGGTCTTGTGGATTTAAGCCTGCTGGAAGCCCTTCTGCTTCGGTAATTGAATAATCTTCATAAGGATCCATAACCCAAAACTGGATATATTCTACGTTTGCTTGTTCAAAATTATTTGTGGTTAGCGAACGCATAATTCCACCCCAACGTTCTTCAGGGGCAACAGCACTTGCGTTTTGATTGTAGTTATATGGACCTCTTTCTGATGGATAGTAAGCTAAATCTAAAGTTCTCACCAAATTTTGCTGTGTAATATCTAAATCGGTATTTGGAAATAATTCGTTGTAACGAATCTGACGCACCTCGTTTCTTGA
>JAHDHE010000013.1:6140-37007 GCA_020631475.1 Tenacibaculum sp.
AATCGGTATTTGGAAATAATTCGTTGTAACGAATCTGACGCACCTCGTTTCTTGACAATTCATTTTCATCAATGTTACTCGGTCTATTTCCTGTACCGTAAAAAAGTTGATCTACGTTATACCAAGCTATTTTTCCTCTTTTATAATTGTATGACAAATCAAAAGTACCGCCATCAAACCCTTGTGATTCTGGTGTACTTGCTAAGAACCATTGTTGCGGAGAATTTAAGTTTATTGGTATCTGCGATGCTTCAAAATCATCTAAATAAGAAGTTGCAGTACCATCTACATTAATTCCGCTAGGTGACCCTGGTAATAAATATGCCATATCTGCTCTTACCGAAACGTTTGACGGAGCATCAGTTTCTACAAAAGGTAATTTATTGGCTAGCTTTGTTAAATAAGGTACTTCTGCAGAGTAGTCTACATTTAAACCAAACATTATATTATCTATAGGTTCTCCTCCAAGATTTACTTTTGGTGTAATTGGCTTTTCACTTACATTTAAAAAAGTACCACCTAATATAAATTTATCAGAAAAACGATGCTCTACATCAATTCCTATAAATGTTTTTCTTTGTTGATTGAAAAAAGTATTGTTTTCTACTGTTGCGTTAATTGGTGTTCCTGAAGCTTCTAATCCTGGGTCTAAAACTTGTACACGACCTAATTGATAATCTACCACATAATCAACACCCTCAACCAATTGTCTTCCTCCAGCTGTAACACGAACTGACCCTCTAGGTACATTAAATGCTCCTAAAGAAATACCTCTACTTGTTTCTGATTTAAAATATCCTTTTAAAAAGAATTTATCTAAATTCTGATATTCATTTTTTGCTTGAATTTTAGTCGTTAAATATAATTGCTCAAAAACATATTTTTCCTCATCAGTAGCATTTGTTAATTGACTTTTAAGATCTGCTCCGAAAGGTTCTGGCTCTGGAAACAACACATATCCTCTTTGAGAATTTACAGTAATACCATCTACATAATCAAAAAAACCATCTCCGTTAGGTACTGCATATTCACTTTGATCTAATTTATCAAGATTTAAAATTTGTAGTAATGGTTTTTCTGAAATACCTGGTGTTAATGCATTTTGTAAGGTGTTTTGTAAAGTTCCTGTTTCATCATCACGATACAATAACTCAAAACGAAAACCTTCACGTTGTAATGGGAAAGCGCCTAATGCATACACGTTTTTCATCATTAATCGCCAAGTAGGAAAAGGCTCTCCAAGGCTTGTTGGAGTAGAAGTATTAGGTCGTACCGTGTTTAAAATTTCACTACGTAATAATTTTACCACTAAATTAGAAGGTGCGATAACTCCATCGTTCGAAAACTCTCCTACCTTAAATACCGTTTCATTATTGGACGCTCCAACAACTGTATATTCATAAGCAACTGCTAAAACTTCTCCATCATTTAATCTTCTATTTAAAGAAATAAATCCTAATTGTGGATGCAGTGTAAATTCGTTTCCTTGTAATTTACGTGCATTTTGTAAATATGAATAGTTAAATCCTTGTTGAGGCGGAACTTCTGTTCCAATAGCAGCATCAACTGAAGCTACATCTCTAATACCTCCTACAGTAGTAGCTAGTAAGTTATTTAAATTATTTACTTCATTATAAGGTAAACGTTTACCATTTACGGTAACTGCTCCTCCAACAGGTGAAATTTCGGTAGGGTTAACTTCATTTGCATCGCTAGACTCTCCTATATCGGCAAGTGCTACAATACTACGATAATCAGTTACATTTTGATTTCTATTTGTTACCCAAACTTCAACTCTTGTAATATTTATTGGACTACTAATTAAAGGATAGTTTTGTAAAGCTTCTTTATAATTTTCTCTAAAATATTGTGATAAAAAGAAGTGACGATCATTATCATAATCAGATGCTTTTAACTCAAAAGGTTCAATCGTAGCACCACCCTCTGCAACTACAGTTTTAGATTGTGAGTTTTGTTGAGAAAAAGCAGCAGTTACATATGTTTTTCCAAACTGTAATTCTGTTTTTACACCAAATAAAGATTGTGCTCCGTTAATTAACGAGTTTTTAATTGGCATACTAACATTACCCGCTTCGATATTTCTAATAATATCGTCTTCGGTTGGCGTGTATTCTAATTTAATAACATTTTGAAAATCGAAAGTTGATTGTGTATCGTAATTCGCAGTTACCTGTAATCGCTTACCAACTTTGGCTTGTAAACTAGCACTTATTTGTTGGTCAAAATCAAAGGTAAAACTACTTTGGTTTTCAATAGATATTTGAGGGTTTTCATTTTTTTGATAAATTCCTCCTAGCTTTATATTTACTTGTCCTGATGGAATTACCTCAACAGCATTACCACCAAACACTGACTCAAAAAACTTAGAATTTACGTAATACTTCGGCAATAAGTTCCTCTTTGCATTTCTATTTCCTTTTTTCTTCGGATTAGAGGCGTCTATCTTTTCTTTAAAATAACCTTTTAAATCTGTTTTTAATCTATACTTATCATACTCTTCTGGAGTCATAAAAATTGGAGTTCCTACATAGTAATCTCCAATTTTTTTAACAAGTACAAATTTATTTAGTGCTTTATCAAAGGTTATAAATTCTTCTACAGGGTTTTGTAAAAAAAGCCCTCCATTTTGGTTGTTATTAAAGTTATACTTAAGTGGTATAACAGTATCTTTTTTAACAGTATTGGTACTGTTAGTTTGTGTATTTTGTGAAAACGAAACAACACTTACTAAGAAAGCAAGTGTTGTTAACAATTTATTCCTAACTGTTTTTTTCAACCTTATTTATAAGTTTTTTAACGCCTGTTTTATCAGTTTTTCTACACTGGCATCAGGTGTTTCTTTTAATATGTTCCCTATTACTTTATCTGCTTGTTTACGTGCAAAACCAAGTACTTCTAAAGCAGATAACGCTTCTTCTTTATTTGTATTGTTTTGCACAATCGAAACTTCATTTAAATCAAAGGTTTTAAGCATTTTGTCTTTTAAATCAACAATAACTCTTTGAGCAGTTTTAGCCCCTATTCCTTTAACCGATTGAATTAACTTAACATCTTCTAAAGCAATTGCTTGTTGTATTTCGCTAGATGTCATTGATGATAACATTGTTCGAGCAGTACTAGGTCCCACACCAGATACCGAAGTTAGTAACCGAAATACTTCTCGCTCAACCTTATTAACAAAACCAAACAATGTATGCGCATCTTCTCTAACAGATAAATGCGTGTACAACAACACATTTTCATCATTTGGTAATGCCGAATATGTATTTAAAGAAATATGCATTAAATACCCAACTCCGTTGCAATCAACTATTGCGTAGGTTGGATTTTTCTCCACAAGTTTTCCCCTTATTTGTGTTATCATTTAGTTGATTTTCTATTCGTCTAAAGTAGGTAAAATATTTCTTTTCAAAAATCTAATTTACAACCTTAAAAGCTGCTTATTTTTTATGAGCTTTTCTTTCTTTATTTTGAGCATCAACAACAGCTACAGCTGCCATATTTACCATTTCATCTACGCTTGCTCCTAACTGTAAAATATGCACTGGCTTACTCATTCCTAATAAAATTGGCCCTATAGATTCTACACCATCTACTGCTTTCATTAATTTGTAAGTAATATTTGCAGATTCTAAATTTGGGAATATTAAAATATTTGCTCTTTTTCCGTTTAATTTAGAAAATGGAAATTCTTTTGCTAACAACTCTGGATTTAAAGCAAAATCTGCTTGTAACTCTCCATCTACAATTACATGAGGGTGATGACGATGTATATAAGAAACTGCTTCTCTTATTTTTACTGAACTTTCAGACTTTGATGATCCGAAGTTAGAGAAACCTAACATTGCAATATGTGGTTTCATACCAAACATCTTTGCTAACACCGATGTTAACTGAGAAATTTTAGCTAAATCTTTTGCGGTAGGGTTAATATTAATTGTTGTGTCTGCTAAAAACATTGGTCCTTGTTTGGTCAACATCATGTTTGTTGCAGCCACACGGGTAACACCTTTATCTTTATCTATTAATTCTAACATTGGCTTTACAACCGATGCATAAGGTCTAGAATATCCTGTTATTAAAGCATCTGCCTCTCCAGAATTTACCATCATTGCTGCAAAATAGTTACGCTCACGCATCCATTTTTGAGCCTCTAATAAGGTAATTCCTTTTCTTCGTCTAGATTCCCAAAAAGTTTGAGCAAATCGTGTTCTTCTTTCTTTTTCTTCAGAAGTTTTAGGATCAATAATTAACACATCTGCATCAAACCCTAACTCTTCTTTTAACTCTAAAATAATTTCTTTCTTTCCTAATAAAATAGGAATTCCTATTTTCTCTTCATAAACTCTTTGAGCTGCTTTTAACACATCTAAATGATCTGCTTCTGCAAACACTACTCGTTTAGGATCTTTCTTAGCACGGTTATGCAACAAGCGAACTTCTTTACTTCCTGTTCCAGAACGATCCATTAATTCTTCACGATACTTATCCCAATCTGTTATTGGTTCTTTAGCTACTCCAGAATCCATTGCTGCTTTAGCAATTGCTGGTGGTATTTCGTATATTAATCTTGGATCGAAAGGTTTTGGAATGATATATTCTTTACCAAAAGAAAGACTTACTTCGTCGTACACAATATTTACTTGCTCTGGCACCGACTTTTTAGCTAAATCTGCTAAAGCATGTACAGCTGCCATCTTCATTTCTTCATTAATTTTTGTTGCTCTAACATCTAAAGCTCCTCTAAAAATAAACGGAAAACCTAAAACATTGTTTACTTGATTAGGGTGATCTGAACGACCCGTTGCCATAATAATATCTTCTCTTGAATCAACTGCCTCTTGATATGATATTTCTGGCTCTGGATTTGCCATAGCAAAAACAATAGGGTTTGCTGCCATTGACTTTATCATGTCTTGTGTAACCAATCCTCCTACCGAAAGCCCTAGAAAAACATCAGCATCTATCATTGCTTCGGCTAAATTTTTATAACTTTTATTGGTTACAAATTTTTGTTGATTTGATGCTAAATCTGTTCTACTTTCATGTAGTAATCCATTTACATCAAACATAATTATGTTTTCTGCTTTAGCTCCTAAAGCTAAATACAAAGTAGCACATGAAACTGCTGCTGATCCTGCTCCACTTACAACAATTTTTACATCTTCAATATTTTTTTCAGCAACTTCTAGCGCATTTTTTAATGCTGCTGCAGAAATAATAGCAGTACCATGCTGATCATCGTGCATTACAGGAATATCTAACTCTTCTTTTAAACGACGTTCTATTTCAAAAGCTTCAGGAGCTTTAATATCTTCTAAATTTATTCCTCCAAAAGTTGGCGCTATTGCTTTAACCGTTTCAACAAATTTATCTACATCTGTGGCATCAACTTCAATATCAAACACATCAATATCAGCAAATATTTTAAAAAGCAATCCTTTACCTTCCATTACTGGTTTTGAAGCTTCAGGACCTATATTACCCAAACCTAAAACTGCTGTTCCGTTAGATATTACTGCAACTAAATTACTCTTCGCAGTATATTTATAAACGTTATTTTTATCTTTTGCTATTTCCAAACAAGGTTCTGCTACCCCAGGAGAATATGCTAATGATAAATCATGTTGTGTCGCATATTTTTTAGTAGGTACTACTGCAATTTTTCCTGGTTTTGGTTTTGCATGATATAGTAAAGCTTCGTGTCTCTTTCTAGAATCACTCATAGGTTTGTTGTTTGTTTGAACCTACAAATATACTGTTTGTTCTTTAGATTAAAGAATCAATAAAAAATGATAAAAATCATTTTCTGTATATTTAAGATTTAACATTTTTGTAAAAAATATAATTTTTATGAAAACAATTACTCCCCCTACAATCATTATTGACGAAGAAATACAATGGGATAAAACAAAAACAATCGTAAGTAAAACAGACACTTACGGAACTATTTTATACGCAAATGATGTTTTTGCAAGCGCTTGCGAATACAACCCTATTGAATTAATTGGCGAACCACATAACATTATTAGACATCCTGATATGCCTAAAGTTGCTTTTAAGGCTTTATGGGATGCTTTAAAAAATGGTCAAAACTATCATGCTATAGTAAAAAATCTAACTAGATCTGGTAGATATTATTGGGTTATTACAGATTTTACTATCGACAAAGATGAAAATGGTAATGTTACTGGATATACAGGACGAAGAAAAGCTGTTCCGGATGCAGTTATAAAAACCATTGAACCTTTATATAAAACTCTTTTAGATATTGAAAAAATAAAAGGAGAAAAAGCTAGTGAGTTATATTTTGAAGCCTACTTAAAAGAAGAGGTTGGTAAAAGTTATGATGAATTTGTGATTGATTTATTTGCAAAAGAAACTGTTAAAGAGAATAATTTAAAAAAAGAAAAAACTATAGAAAAAGCACCAAAAGAAGAGCTTAGTAAACTTAAAAAAGGATTAAATTGGTTCTTTTTTGGAGAAACAAACCCTCAATAAGATTAATAAAAATAGAGCGAGACATTTCTCGCTCTATTTTTTTACAAAAGAAATATTACGTTGCAAACCCAAAAACTTAGTTCTCTTTACTGCAGATTTTTTAAACACTTTACTAAATGTTTCTTGGGTTAATTCTTGCCAATCCCTTGAAGTCATTTCTAACAAGTTTTCTTGCGGTTTAAATAAAGGCTCTTTATGAGGTTTTGAAAACCGATTCCAAGGGCAAACATCCTGACAAGTGTCACAACCAAACACCCAATCATCTGTTTTTCCTTTAAATTCTGTAGGAATTGCCTCTTTTAATTCAATAGTAAAATACGAAATACACTTACTCCCATCTACCGTGTTATTTGGTAAAATTGCTTGTGTAGGACAAGCATCTATACAACGAGTACAAGAACCACAATGATCTGTTTTATAAGGGGTATCATATTCTAACTCTAAATCGATGATTAATTCTGCTAAAAAGAAAAAGGAACCTTGTTTTTTTTGAATTAACAACGAGTGTTTCCCATTCCAACCCAAACCTGATTTTTCCGCCCAAGCACGTTCTAAAACAGGAGCTGAATCAACAAAACATCTTCCAGAAACCTCACCAACTTCATCGTTTATTAATTGTAATAATTCTCGTAATTTCTCTTTTATTACATGATGATAATCTTGTCCGTAAGCATATTTAGAAACTTTATAAGTTCCTTCTTTCTGAATTTTTTCTGGAAAATAATTATAAGATAAAGAAATTACAGATTTTGCTCCATCAACCAACAATCTTGGGTCTAAGCGTTTATCGAAATGATTTTCCATATAGTGCATTTCTCCATGAAAATCATTCTGTAACCACTCTTCTAACCTAGGAGCTTCTTTTTCTAAAAAATCAGCTTTTGCAATACCACAAGCTAAAAAACCCAAACGTTTTGCTTGGGTTTTAATAAAGTTTGAATATTGTTGTTTCTGACTCAAAAAACTACTATTTTATTGGTGCAAAATTACCAAATCTTTTATTTTATCATATTATTCACTTTTGCTTAACAAATAAATGTTGAACTTTGTACGTTTAAATATAAAGTCAAAAAAACTTATCTCTTATGAAAAAGATATACAAAATAGCAGCTACCGTTATCATTACCTTATTGGTTTTATTAATTTTGGCTCCGTTTTTATTTCAAGATAAAATAATTACCCTTGTTAAAAAAACAGTAAATAATAATATTACAGCACAACTCGATTTTTCAGATGCAAACCTAAGTTTACTTAGAGATTTTCCGAATGTTTCATTACAACTTTCAAACGTTTCAATAATTAACGGAAAACCTTTTAAAGGTGATACTTTGTTTTTTGCTAAAGACGTTGGTTTAGAACTAAAAGTTACTGAACTTTTAAAAAATTCAACTGAAAAACTCAATATCCAATCTTTCGAAATCGACAATGCAAATTTGAATATTCTGGTAAACGAAGTAGGTATTGCAAATTATGATATTGCAAAACCATCAGACGTAAAAACGGATGCAACTGACGAAACGCCTTCTAGTTTTGGACTTTCTATCAATTCGTATGCAATTAACAACTCGAATATAAAATACATTGATAAAAAAGGAAACTTGAGTCTTGAATTGTCAGAGTTCAACCATTCAGGAAGTGGTGATTTTTCACAATCAACTTTAGAGCTAGACACCAAAACCTCATCTCTGATTTCTTTTGGAATGGATAGCACCTCGTATGCAAAAAACCAAAAAATAACACTCGATGCTCTTTTAGGAATGAATTTGGTAACTAAAAAATTCTCTTTCTTAAAAAACAAGGCAAAATTAAACGAGCTTCCTTTAGTGTTTAAAGGTTTCGTGCAAATTAATGAAAACGACCAAGAAGTTGATCTTAACTTTAAAACCCCCTCATCAGACTTTAAAAACTTTTTACGCTTAATTCCTGAAACCTACACAAAAAGTATTGAAAACGTACAAACATTAGGTGATTTTAGTGTAGCAGGAACTGTAAAAGGAAAAATTACCAATACTACAATTCCGCTTTTAGATATTGTTGTAAAATCAAGCAATGCCTCTTTTAGGTATCCTGAACTACCCAAAACTGTTCGTGATATCAATATGGATATTGCACTAAAAAACACTACTGGTAACGCAGCTAAAACTTTTGTAAATATTGATGGGTTATCTTTTAAAATTGATGAAGATACATTTTCTGGAAAAGGAAGTGTTTACAATTTAACCACAAACCCTTTAGTAAATGCTACTTTAAACGGAACCTTAAATCTTGCAAACATAAACCAAGCTTATCCTGTTGATTTAAAAAATGAATTAAGTGGGATTTTAAAAGCCAATTTGCATACAAAGTTTGATGTAAAAGCAATTCAAAACAATACTTTAAATCGTATTAAAAACGACGGACATATTGAAGTAAGTGATTTTGTTTTTTCGTCTAAAGATATTGTAAACCCTATCAATATTAAAAACACGAAAGTAAATTTTACACCAACAACGGTTTCGCTTACTAAATTTGATGCAACAACAGGAAAAAGTGATTTAAATGCTACTGGTAAAATTCAAAATTTATTAGGTTTTTTACTTTCTGATAAAAAATTACAAGGAACATTTAATGTAAAATCTGATGCTTTTTATGTAAGTGATTTTATGCAAGAAAACACATCTTCAGATAACAAACAAGAAGAAAAAACCGATTCAGAAAAACCTACTGAATCTTTAAAAATTCCTGCTTTTTTAGATTGTAAAATTTTAGCTGATGCAAAAACCGTTTATTACGATAACTTAACACTTAAAGACGTAAAAGGAACTTTGTTTTTAAAAGATGAAAAAGCTACGTTACAAAACGTAAACGCAGGTATTTTTAACGGTAAAATTGCTTTAAACGGTGAAATAAACACACAAAAGAAACAACCAACATTTGCAATGAAGCTTGGTATTAAATCTTTTGATATTTCTCAATCGTTTAAAAGTTTAGATTTATTACAATCTTTAAGTCCAATTGCTGGTGCAATGAACGGTAAATTAAATTCAGATATTAATTTAACAGGTAATTTAAATACTGATTTTACACCTAATTTAACATCAATATCTGGTAAAGCTTTAGCAGAATTGTTGACAACGAAAATAAATACCGAAAACACAAAAGCTTTAAGTTTGTTAAATGATAAATTATCTTTTATCGATTTATCAAAGTTAGATTTATCGGATATAAAAACACATTTGTCATTTAAAAACGGGCAGGTAAATGTTTCTCCTTTTAAGCTAAAATACAAGGATATTGGCATTAATATTGGCGGTAGTCATGGATTTGATCAAAACATGAATTACAATCTTACTTTTGATGTTCCTGCTAAATATTTAGGTAATGAAGTTCAAGGATTACTTTCAAAACTCAGTGCAAAAGATAAAAATGTTACTGTACCTGTTACTGCAAATATTACAGGAAACATGTCTAGTCCTTCTGTAAAAACAGATTTATCATCTTCAGTTACTAAGCTAACTCAAAAGTTAGTTCAACAACAAAAAAACAATCTTATAAATAACACTATAGGTAATTTATTAGGAGGTCAAAAGAAAGACTCAACAAAGGTTTCTAACAATAAAACTCAAAAAACGGTTAATCAAGTAAAAGATGTTTTAGGCGGTTTATTTGGTAAAAAGAAGAAAAAGAAAACTGAAAAAAAAGAAGGTGGAAATTAATAGTAAGTAATTTAGGCAACCTTTTGTTTTATTTATTAGTCTTTTAATTTATGAATTCTTTGTAACTTATTTAACAGCTTTTAAACATATTTTAGAATTCTCTTATTTTATGTTTGCTAAGAATTATGATAAATCAACTATGAAAAAAACTACTACATTATTACTTTTAATGCTTTCTATTGTTTCTTTTTCTCAAGTTAAAGGAAAAGTAACGAGTACAAATAGCAAACCATTATCGTTTGTAAGTGTTTATTTAGAAAACTCTATTTCCGGAACAACTACAAACGATAACGGAGATTATGAATTAGCAATTACAAAAAAAGGAACGCACACAATTGTATATCAAATTTTAGGATATACAACAGTAAAGAAAAAAGTAAATATTACTTCGTTTCCGTTTATTTTAAACGTACAACTTTCTGAAGAAGAAGTTGCTTTAGATGAAGTTTTAATATCTTCTAAAGAAAATCCTGCTAATAAAATTATTAGAAACACCATTGCTAATAAATCAAAAAACACCGACAAATTCGCTCAATACAAAGCAGATTTTTACTCTCGTGGATTGTTTAAGGTAAAAAATCTTCCGAAGAAATTTTTAGGTCAAGAAATTGGTGATATGGGCGGAGGTTTAGATTCTACTAGAAGTGGAATTGTATACCTTTCTGAAACCATTTCGAAAATATCTTTCCAGAAAAAACCTAAGAATTTTAAAGAACATATTATCGCCTCGAAAGTTTCTGGTAGCGATAACGGAATTAGTTTTAATCAAGCTGAAGAAGTGAATTTTAACTTTTATGAAAACTCTTTTAATTTAGCTGATGCTCAAATGGTTTCTCCTATTTCTAACGAAGCTTTTGGGTATTATAATTATAAATTAACTGGTACTTTTTACGATAAAAATGGGCGCTTAATTAATAAAATACAATTATTACCCAAACGAAAAAACGATCGTGTATTTAGTGGTTTTATTTATATTGTAGAAGATGATTGGGCTATTTACGGAGCAGATGTTATTGTTACCGGAAACCAAGTTAGCATACCAATGATTGACACACTTAATATAAAACAAAACTATAATTTCTCGCCTAAAAACAAAGCTTGGGTACCGGTTACACAAACTATCGATTTTAAAGCTGGTATGTTTGGATTTAATTTTAATGGACGCTTTTCTGCGGCATACTCAAACTATAATTTTTCTCCTGGTTATACTGATAAATCTTTTGGAAGTGAAATTTTATCTTTTGCTAAAAATGCTACCGAAAAAGATTCGGTGTATTGGAATAAAATTCGTCCAGTTGCTTTAACAACAGAAGAAATTTCTGACTACAAATTAAAAGATAGTATTAAAACTATTCGAAAATCAAAAAAATATTTAGATTCTGTAGATAATAAAAGAAATAAATTTAGAGCTTTAGATTTGCTTTCTGGCTATTCTTATCAAGATTCTTATAATAAATGGTCGATTAATATGAACTCACCAATAACATCTTTAAGCTTTAATACAGTTCAGGGATGGAATGCTTCTATCGGTTTAAATTATTATAAAACGCTTAATAAAAAAGGAAAAAACTTTGGTTTTGGTACAACAGCAAATTATGGTTTTTCTGATAAAAAAATAAGACCAACAGGTTACTTTTATTACAAATGGAATAATACCACTAGACCTACTTTAAACATCTCTGGTGGTCTTACTACAGCTCAGTTTAATGCTAAAGAGCCTATTTCTAAATTTTGGAATACAATAAGTTCGGTTTTATTTGAGCGAAACTATATGAAAATCTACGAAAAAGCATTTGCTAAAGCGTCATTTTCTAGAGAAATAATTAATGGTTTACAAATGTCTTCTTCTTTAGAATATGCCGACAGAAAACCCTTATTCAACACAACAGATTATGTAATGTTTCCTCAAAAAAATGTTTCTTACACATCTAACAATCCACAAGAACCTGGTAATTTCACCTCATCTTTTACACCTCATAAAATGTGGTCGTTTACAGTTGGTGCTAATATTAATTTTGGTCAAAAATATTTATCATATCCTAACGGAAAATACAATGTTGGAAACAAAAAATATCCATCTTTATTTATAGGTTATAAAAAGAATTTTGGTTCTGGAAATTCTGAATGGAATTCAGATGTTATTTACTCACAATTAAATCAAAGAATTTCATTTAGTAATTGGGGAGAGTTTAAATACAAAGCAAAAGGTGGCATCTTTTTAGAAAAGAAAGATATTCCTTTTATGGATTATGCTCATTTTAATGGAAATAGATTGTTAGTAGCTCCGAAAAACAATTATTTAGATAACTTTTACATGTTACCTTACTATCAGTTAAGCACTAATGACAAGTATGGTGAGCTACATGGAGAATATAACTTTAAAGGTGCTCTTTTAAGTAAAGTTCCGTTATTAAATAAATTGAATTTCCACCTAGTTACTGGTGCTAAAGGGTTGTTTACAGGAGACAATAAACCATATTCTGAATTTGCAGTTGGATTAGATAATATTGGTTTTGGTAAATGGCGTTTTTTACGTGTTGATTTTGCTCGATCTAACTTTAATGGAAAGAATGAAAACAGAGTTGTTTTCGGAATTAAATTGTAATTTCGTAGTATGAATATTAATGTATTACTTTTTGGTATTGCAACAGATTTAGTAGGAAGTTCTTCTTTAAACATAGAGCTTCCTAATAAATCGACAATTGCTAGTTTTAAAAAAGCTATTTCTGAACATTCTCAACTAAAACAAATGAGTACGTATGCGGTAGCCATTAACGAAAGTTATGCTACTGATGATACTATTATCAATGAGAATGATGTAATTGCTATAATTCCACCTGTTAGTGGTGGGTAAACATTCGCCATTGCGAACAAAGTGAAGCAATCTCATTTTAACAAAGAAAATATTCACTGAAAATAACAGATTACTTCGTCATACCTCCTCGTAATAACAAATGGCTTATTATAACTTATAGCCAACACTAAACATTACCACACGAGGTAATACATACGTTTTAGAATCTGACACTAAATAATCTGAAAAGCTATTACTTTGCTTAAAAGTGGTATTAAATAAATTTTGAGAGGTGAATTTAAACATCCAAGGACTATCTTCTTTTTGATACGATAATATCGCGTTCGCAACATTATAGTTATTATTAATTCCTTGTGATTTATTTTGATAATTATAATGTGTGTAATCAAAATTAAAAACAAAACCTTTTAAGAAATCATAATCAATAGTTACATAAGGTTCATTGGTTACGAATTTTGAAGTTGAGTTACTTGAAGTATATTTTCCTATACTTTTTCTAAAACCTGTTTCTATTGTAGGAAAATTATCAAATAAGGTTTCAATACCAACATCAAAAGAATAATCGTTGTTTCTATTATTTACAAAACTATTATTAACGTTTTGTTTAAATTTAGAATCACTATAACTTCCTTCAATATTGTAGCGAATTTTCTTAATTTTCTTTCTTAATGTACCCCTTATACTCCAGTTTTCGTTCGGGTTATTCAACATATCAATAGTTAAAAAACGATTGACCCCATCAAAATTTACAGAATTACGAAAACCTTTAACTTTTTTCGAATAATTAGCAGTTGCAAAAAGCATTAAACCTCTATACAAACTAAACCTACTATATCGTAAACGAGCAGTGTGAAATAATTCATTTTCCAAAGTTTCATTTCCTTTAAAAACCGAATTATAAGATTGTAAATAAAATCGATTTGCTAGTTTAGAAGCATTTGAAAAATTGGTTTTTATATTATAATTCAGCTGAATTTTTTTTGACTTATTAAATTCAATTTTTAGCAGAAAATCTGGTAAAACTACCCATTTATTTCTTTGAAAAGATGTTTGTTGATTCACTTTCCAACTATATTTATGTGCATAAGCTCCTTGTTTAAAAGTAAAAATTCCTGTTCGAAATTTGTAATGCGCTCCTATAAAAAAATCGTTGTGTTTAAAAACAGTTGTATTATTAAATCCGCTAGAAGAAAAATTATTAATTGAATTATCATCCAATAATTGATAATCGTTACTTATAAATTTTTCTTGTTGATGCGTATTACCAATTGTTGTATAAATATGATTATCGTTATTTATTACCCAAAAATCTTTAAAAACTGTGTGTAAATAATGCTTTTCGTTTTCATTTAACTGATTAATTCTTAAAGCAGTTTGATTTGTGTTTAATGGCTGAATAATTGGCTTTATTCTATCTAAAAACGATTCAGAAGCGTTCCAATTAGTAATTGGATTGTTTTTATCGAATGTGTAATTAATTACCGAAGAAAAGGTGTGTTTTTCTGATTGGTCTTTATGCCACTCAATATTTTGATTTGCATACCAAGTATCGTTTTCTTTATTTGTGTTTATCCTATTTAAATTAGTGTTTATTAAAGACGAAATACTATTAATTTTATTAGCATCCGATTTTTTCACTTGCGTTCTTATATACCATTGCTCTTTGGCATTAGGTGCATATTCAATGTTTAATTTTCCGATTCCTAAAATATTTTTCGATTTTGTTCTATTCGTACTTTCTTCTACAAAAGAAGTGTACTGATTTAATGTTTCATTAAAGCTTTGAGTAGTATTATGAGAAAAAATTGCATACCCAGAAACATCTAGCTTACTTGCTACTGTTTTCGTAATATTTAATGCTGCAAATCGTTGTGTATTTTGTAATACATCTTTGTTTTCTAAAAATTGAGAAAAGCCTCCACCTTTCCAATTAAAATTACCGTTAAAAATAGCATTCACACCACCTTGAAAATTCATATAATCTTTAAACGTAAAGGCTTTTTCGCCAATATTATTTAAATTACCTATAAAGTTTACGTTGGTTTTTGGTGAATAATAAAATAAGTTCGCGTTTGTTTTATAAAATTCTTTATTCCCTTTACCGGTTTCTACATCGCCAAAAAGGAAACGTTTTTTATCTTCTTTTAATTGAATATTCATTGCCATTTCATCAGAATCAGAAATATTTTTTAAGAAAGCAACTTCGTTGTAATTATCTATTACCTCAACTTTATCAACCGCATTGGCAGGTATGTTTTCTACCCCTAATTTGGTACCACCACCAAAGAATTTTTTTCCATCAACTAATAACTTGGTTACTTTTTTTCCTTGTACAGTTACACCTCCGTTTTTATCAACTTCAACTCCTGGTAGTTTTTTAAGTACATTTTTAAGCTTACGTTCGCTACCGTTTACAAACTTATTAGTATTATAAATAATAGTGTCTTGTTTTACCGTTACCGGTAATTCTATTACCACTTCGTCTAGCTGGTTTTTAGCTTCTTTTAAAGTAATGTTTTTAGTAGTATTTTGTGTAGGTGTTATTTTAAACTCAGTCTTTTCATACCCTATATAACTTATACTAATTGTATAGGGGTTACTTTTAGTTAATTCTAATTTATAACGACCTTGTTCATCGGTAATGGCAAAACTCATGTTTTTGGTTACATCTTTAGGTTTTGCTATAATATTGGTAAATGATAACGGATTTTGTAAACTATCTTTTACAGTACCTTTAAAAACAATAGTTTGAGCATAACTACTAATGCTAATTATAAAAATTAATAGCGTAAATAAAATTCTTCTTCTCATTAATTTTTTTTCTCTTATTTCCTTAAGTTTTTAAAGAAATTACGACTCATTTCTTTATACTCTTTTGTAGTCATTCTTTTTCCTTTTGTAGGTTTTTTTATAACAATTTTTTCTTTTGGATTTAAAGCAATTTTTGTTGCTCTAATATTTATTCTGTTGTATGAAACCTCTAAAATTAATCCGGGTAAACCAAAATAATCAATAGGACCAAAACTTACAGGTATTAAAGGTGTAAACCATACTGTTGTTTTTATAAAGGGTTTGTCGTCTCTTACTTTTTTAAATGTAACTGCCTTATAACATTGATATTCTCCTATTTTCTTAGTTTCTTGAGTTATTGTCCATTTAATTTCTGGCAAATCAACTCTTAAAAAATCATTATAACTAAGTTGTTTTAAATAGTCTTTTTTAATGGAATTCACATAATAAATACTCTTGCTTCCTGCCAACATAGATGTCATGTTGAGTCTTTTCTTAGACTCATTTTTCATCTTATCTTCAAGTTGATATAACGATTCATTTTTAGAAAACTTTAAAACACCAACAACATCTTTGGTATTCATTAACATTTTTCGAACGTAAGTTTGGGCTGCTTTATTTGTATTTTGTTTTTTAAATAACGAATCTACTTGTTGCTCTGTAAATGGTTTTAATGAAACTGTATAAAATACTTTACCTTGTAAAGTGTTTTGGGCTGAAAGTATTATTGTGAATAATATACAGTAAAATAATAGGTATTTTTTTTTCATTGAGCAAAAATATCTTCTTAAAGGATTTAACAAATTAATACCCTTTGTTTTTCTTAAAATTACTCATAGCTTCACTTATCATTTCACTCATTTTTTTCGCAGTAACTCTTTTTCCTTTCGTTAATTTTTCAATCTTTATCTCTTTCTTAGAATTTAGCATAATTTTGGTAGCTGTGTATTTTATATTCCCCTTATTTGCTTCTAAAATTAAACCTGGTAACCCAGAAAGTCCAATAGGGCCAAAAGGAACATTTATCTCAGAGCAATACCAAGCTATAATAGGGTATTCTTTCATTTTGCCTCTATACATTTTTTTTTCTACAGCTATTGCTTTATAACATTTGTAACTTCCTATTTTTTTTGTTTTATTTTGTAACTGCCAATTCAACTGTTCATTAATTATTAAAAAATCTTCTCCGAAAATATTTTTACTTGATAATTTTTCATTTTTAGTATTGTAAAATTTACAATTCCCGTCAGGTACCAAAGCTAATTTTGCAAAATTATGCTGCTCTAAAGCTAAAGAAGGAATAAGTGCAAAAGAACTCTCTTTCCTTTTAAATTTAAGTTTGAATTCAGTGTTTTTCAATAATTTATCAATTCCTTTATTTATTCTTTCAAATGTTTCGAAATTATGATCTTTTTTATCTTTAGCGCTAGGTATTTTCCTTTGAATACTTTTTTTATATATTACTATACCTTGTTGTGATTGACCAACAATATTATTCAAAAATAATAGTGTTATTATCGTTATCAATTTAATTTTATTCATTTTAGATATTTTTTAAAATAGCTACTAAAAATTAATTTAGCAGCTATCTGTTTATTTATTGAGCTTCCATACAGCCTGCATAGTATGCATCCGTTAACGCATATTCAAGTTCTGCATTTCCACCTCCATGTTTAGTGCCATAGGCATATGTTTTAGCAGCACAATCATTAAATACTTCTTCACTTATCTCACCTGTACTCGCATTCACTAAACCACTTGTAGCAAATACCATTACTACCATTAAAATTACTTTTTTCATTTTTTTAAAATTTAAGTTTTGTTAATTAATTTTTACTCCATATTGTAGAGTAGGTTTTTACTTTCTTATTTTTTACAATAAGAGTTTTAACGTTAAAAATTAAAAAGAAAAATGTGCGCAATTTTTATAAACATTCTTCTTCTTTTTACTAGCTAGCATATAATAAAAAGTGATCAGTCTTTTTATTACATTTCAAACATAAAAATTAATTTTTTAAAAAATGTTAACGTTTTAAGGGTTAACCCTATTTTGAATTAGGGCTAACCCTAATTTTTTGTTAAAAAAATGAAGTTAAATACTGATTATCAATAACATATATTAGATATGAAAAACTCAAAAAAAAAGCTCGTTTTAAAAAAACAATAAAGCTGTAATTAAAAATTACAGCTTTATTGTAAGTATAAAAAAATAATATTGGTTACTTTAAATACTTACCAACAAAAAAAGTTCCGAATGGTAAGATTGATAATAAACAAACAATTCCGAAGGTTTTGTTATTCCACTTTAATTCAGATTTTAACATGATTGCTAAAACAATATAAAGTACGAATAAAATTCCGTGTGGCATTCCTAACATTTTTACATATTCTGGATTTCCTTGAAAATATTTTATTGGTACTGCTATAAAAAGTAATAAAATGTAAGATAATCCTTCTAGTAAACTTGTAATTTTAAATATATTAATCATGTTTGTTTTATTAAAATTGAGTTATTAACGATACTGATACATTACGTCCTGGTGCAGATACACCCGAAGCAAACTCCTTATAATGCTGATCGAATAAATTAGTTAATTGAGTTTGAATAGTAATATTAGAGTTCACTTCGTACTTTCCATACAAACCAAAGGTCATCCAACTTGGTGTACCATAATACTTATCTTCATCATTAGTAGCGTTTTCATCTACAATTGGTGTTTGTTCTTGGTTGTCTATACCTTCAATTAAATTATAATCTTTAATATCTTTTTTTGCATTAAAAACCATATTTGCTCCTGCTTCTAATTTTCCTTTTGAGTAGTTTAAGTCAAACCTACCGAATAAAGGTGGAATAGAGGATAGTGGACCACTTGTTGCTTTTTCTTTATCAAAAGTATGTCCTTTTGTATAAGTAACCGATCCTAATGCTTTCCAGTTTTTATGTAATTTTCCTTGAAAACTAGCTGTAAATCCTGTTATATAAGCGTTTCCTAAATTTTGATTTGCTAAAATTTCATTATTAGTAGCTGTGTAATCTTCTCCATCGTAAGTAATAACACTATTACCTAAAATTGGAGTTTTTACAATTATTTGATCTATAATTGTATAGTATGCATTTACACCAATTCTAAACTTTCTATTATTAAAATACTTCTGTAATCCTACTTCAAAATTATAGGCAAATTCAGGTCCTAGATCGGTGTTAGGTATTGTTAACTTACCGCTCTTTTCTCTTACTTTTCCTACATCATCGATATTAGGCGATCTAAACCCAGATGAAATTACACTGTTAAATTGCCAAGTTCTATTAGGTTTATATACGTAACCTATTGTTGCTGTTAACGATTGATTATCGACATGAATATCATCATTATCTAAACTTATAAAAGTTTCATCAATCCATTTTGCTTTTAAAACAGTATGTGTTGCTCTAAGACCTGTATTTAATGTAGATTTAGCATTAATATCTTGACGATAATCTGCATAAATAGCAGAACTAAAATAACTACTACCTCCGTCAGGGTAACGGGATTGCACAGGAAAACTTCCGCTAAACCCAACTATTTCATTATTCCTTATGTCTAAAACTTTTCCAGAAGGTGTAGAACCTACATCGTTATACGCCATCTCAAAACCATAACCTAGATTTCTTTTTTCTGCTAATGGCACTGTAAAATCTCCATTTAAACTAAAAACATCTACATCTTCCTCGCGGTAAGTTCTTTCTAAGCTTCCAAATTTTCTTTGGATACGACTTTCTTGAACGTTTTGATAAGCAAAGGTTATAGTACCTTTATCTAACCATTTTTTCTTTGGATTAATTTCTAACTGAGGAGAAATTAACAAGCGTTTTTGAGGTCCGTAGTACCATTCTGCAAACTTTAAAGTTCCTTTTTTTAATTCAGTTAATTTATCAAAACGAGGAACATCAGACGATGTTGAATATTGAATATTTAATTTTAAATCTGTGTTTTTTGATAACGGAACGTAAAATTTCTGCAAAAAATCTGTTTGACTAAAACCTGTATTTCGCTGAAGATTAACATTGTTATTAGCTATAGGATTCTCACTATAATTTCCGTTTAAATTATCAGAATAAAAATAAACCTTTCCCCAATCATCAAAACCATGAGAACGGTTTTTTCCCATTTTTAAGTCTCCAAAGTTACTGTGTGATATACTTGTAAATGACGCCCATTTTTTAAATTGAAGCTCCGTAGAAATGGTGTTTGTTATTTCGTTATTAACGGAACTATATCGTAAAAAATGACTTCCTTTAACAGTGTTTTTATCAGATAATTTAGGTGTTTTCGTATAATAATGAATCACACCTCCTAAGGCATCTGAACCATAAATTACTGATGATGGTCCGAAAACAACCTCTGTTCTATCTAATAAATTAGGGCTTACTGTTATTGAGTTTTGTAAATGCCCTTTACGATAAATTGCATTGTTCATTCGCACGCCATCAACAACTAATAAAACACGATTACTTTCCATACCTCTAAGTACAGGGCTTCCTCCACCAAATTGCGATTTCTGAACTTTAATACCAGGAATACTAGCTAATAAATCTGCCGAAGTTTGTGGTGATATTTTTTGAATATCTTTTGCTGAAATTACTGCTATTTGTTCAGCAATTCGATTGGTTTTTTCATTATTTTTAAAAACAGAAACTACAACTTCATCTAATTGTTCTGATTGTTTAGATAAATAAACTTGGTAGTTGTTTTTATTTAAAATAGATTTTTTCTCTTGAAATTCTGCGTAAGCAACATGAGAAAAAATAAGAACATCATCTTTCTTAAAATCAGATACATCTACTTTTCCATCAATAGTACTAATTGCTGAAGTTATTTTATTTTTATTAAACACAGCTACTCCTTGAATTGGCTTACCTGTTTCGGCGTCAATTACAGTGAGATTTTGCGATGAGATTGAGGTAATTACTAGTAAAAAAAATACAGTTATAACTTGCTTCATATATCAACTAAACACGGTTTCTAAAACGTCTAAAGATTTAGGTTTTTTAAAACCCTCCAAATGTAATTCAAAATATTGAATTATAGTTCGTAGGATTATTTGTCTTTCACTTTTATTGTATAAAACTGTGTTTATTGCATCAAAATTTATGCCCAACAACCTTTTTAGAAGAACTAATTCATTTCTTTTTACAATTAACTTTTCATATTCAACATCTGTAAACCTTCCTTCTAATAAATTAAATGCTTTTTTATTTGAGTTAGAAACATCTGGATAAAATCCTAAATACCTAGATAAGTTCAACAAAAAAAGTAAATGAAAGTTAGCAATATTATCATGAGTATCAAGCCAAATTAACCCAGCTTCTATATATTCAAATAAATCTTCATTTTTTTCTTCTTCTTGAATAATATTTGACAAGACCTCTGACAAAAACATTACAATTGTCTGCTTTATTACTGACGTATAAATATTTTCATAAGGATAAGCAACCTGAACTTCTTTAATAGAATTTAAAGTGTTTTTATTATTGTGGTTTGCGGTAATTAATAATTGATTTAACGATTGAAAATGCGCTACTTTTAATTTTCCTTTTTTAGCTTTTAAAACTCCTTTAAGCATATAAGATTTTACGCCATCTTCTAAAGTAAAACACTTTACAATTAAACTTGTATCGCTATATTTTAAGGCACTTAAAACAATTGCTTTTGTTGTTACTAATGCCATTTAAATTTTAGTGATTATTTATTAATAGTTTAATTACTTATCAAAGATATTTAATATTAACGACAAAAAAATAATACTTTCGTGTAAATTAAATTCAGTTATTTATGGCTTTAGAAATAGAAAGAAAATTTTTGGTAGAATCAACTAATTTTAAGTCTTTAGCTTTTAAAAAAAACTTTATAAAACAAGGTTTTTTAAATTCAAATAAAGAACGTGTTGTAAGAATTCGAATAAAAGACCAAACTGGTTTTATTACTATTAAAGGAAAATCAAATAATACTGGAACTACACGTTATGAATGGGAAAAGGAAATTAACATAAATGAAGCTAATAAATTGCTTAATTTGTGTGAAGAAGGGATTATTGAAAAATACCGATATTTAGTAAAAGTTGATAATCACACTTTTGAAGTTGATGAGTTTTTAGGAAATAATAAAGGTTTACTTATCGCAGAGATAGAATTAAGTAATGAAAATGAAATTTTTAAAAAACCCGATTGGTTAGGTAAAGAGGTTACTGGTATTACTAAATATTACAATTCATGTCTTAGTAAACTACCATACTCTAAATGGTAAAAGGCTATTATTAAACATAAAAATAAATTGTAATAAAATGACTAAAGCTTCCTAAAAGCACAAATACGTGAAAAATTGCGTGGTTATATTTTACTTTTCCTACAGAATAAAATATAGCTCCGACAGTATAAAAAATACCTCCTGCTATTAAATAAAACAATCCGTCGTAGGATAAATTATTCATTAATGGTTTGATTAAAAAAACTACTTGCCAACCCATTATTAAATACAATGCTGTAGATAGTTTATCAAACTTACCCGTAAAGAACAGTTTTAATAAAACTCCAGACAAAGCAAAAAACCAAACAAATAAAAACATATACCAACCTGTTGGTTCTGGCAAAACAACTAAACAAAACGGTGTATAACTACCAGCTATTAAAACATAGATTGCTGCATGGTCGAAAATATTAAGTTTCCTTCTTAGTTTAGGTTCTTTTGCTGCATGATAAAAGGTAGATGCTGCGTATAAAACAATCATACTTAATCCGTAAATAGTAAAACTTGCTATCTCCCAAAATTCATGATGATTAAACGATTTTAAAATTAAAAAAGGTAAAATGATAATGCTTAATAACAACCCAAACCCATGAGTAAGTACATTTAACCGTTCTTCTTTATTACTATAACGGTGATTTAAATTCTCGCTCATTATTTGGTCTTTTAGTATCTTTCATATACAAGTTGTCATTTAACAACTCATTATGCATTATAGTAAATGCTTGTTTTTTTAATACTTCTTTATCATCTATAGTTAAATTTTTAGTTTCTAAAAATTTAACCTGCTTTACTCTAAAAACTCCCGGATTTCCTTTAAAAAAATCCCAAGAAAATAAACGTTTTGCGTCGTAATAAACCTGTGTAACTATAGGCATTTGGTATTGAATTGCTAAACTAAATGCTCCGTTTGTAAATGGCGCTAAAACAACATTTTCTTTTGGTACCAATCCTTCAGGAAAAATAGCAATACTTAATCCTTTATCTAATCGTTTTTTTATGCGAGCATATACTTCTTTTCTGCTTTTAGGGTCGCTTCTATCAACCATTACTACCGCTTTTTTGTAGAAAAAACCAAATATTGGTAGCTTAACCAACTCTTTCTTCCCAACAAATAATAGCGGATTTTTATTTATCGCAATCATAATCCAAGGATCTAATAATGATGCATGATTTGCTATAAAAACATAACTTTTATTAGGATCGGTTTTTTGTTGTTTATCTATTTTTAAATGAAAACCCATTCCGTAAATTAGATAAAGAGACCAAGCTCTCATTAATTTCCAAAAAGTAGGATAGTATTTTTCATCCGATAAAAGAATCAACAAAAACGGAACCATTATAAGTACCGAAACAATTATTAATAAATAAAACCAAATACGCCAAATTAAGCGGAAAGGAAAAAGTATATATTTCATAAATGCGAATGTAGTAATTTCTTTTGTTTGATGAATTTTAAGCTTATTTTTGCTCGTATTATTTAGTTATATATTTAACTAAAGTAAAATTTCAAACAAAAAACATGTCAAGAGTTTTAACTGGAGTACAAAGTACAGGAACCCCACATTTAGGGAATTTATTAGGCGCAATTTTACCTGCTATTGAAATGGCAAACGACCCTAAAAACGAGTCGTTTTTATTTATTGCAGATATGCATTCTTTAACACAAATTAAAGATGGTAAGCAATTACGTGAAAACACCTACAGTACTGCAGCGACTTGGCTTGCTTGTGGAATTGATATTAACAAAACTGTTTTTTATCGTCAAAGTGATATACCAGAAGTAACAGAATTAACTTGGTATTTAAGCTGTTATTTCCCTTATCAGCGTTTAACTTTAGCACATAGTTTTAAAGATAAAGCTGATAGATTATCGGATGTAAATTCTGGTTTATTTACTTACCCAATGCTAATGGCTGCTGATATTTTATTGTATGATGCAGAAGTTGTTCCGGTAGGAAAAGATCAATTACAACATTTAGAAATGACTCGTGATGTTGCTAGTAGAGTAAACAATGTTATTGGTGATACTTTAGTTTTACCTCAAGCAAAAATTGATGAGCATACAAAATTAGTTCCTGGTACTGATGGTGAAAAAATGAGTAAATCGAGAAATAATTTTATCGATATATTTTTACCTGAAAAGAAATTACGTAAACAAATTATGGCGATTCAAACGGATAGTAAAGCATTAGAAGACCCAAAAGATCCAGATACCGATAATGTTTTTGCTTTATATAAACTACTAGCTTCTGATGAGCAAATTGCTGAAATGCGTGCTAATTACGAAAATGGTGGTTATGGTTACGGACACGCTAAACAAGCTTTATATGAGCTAATTCTTGAGCAATTTTCTGATGTTCGTGCGAAATACAATCACTATATGGAGAATCGTCATGAAATTGATGAAGCTTTAGCTATTGGAGCAGAAAAAGCTCGTGTAATTGCTAAAAACGTTTTAAAAAGAGTACGTGATAAAGTAGGATACTAAAAACAATAATTATGAAAAATATATTTATTTTAAGCAGCCTTATATTATTATTTTCTTGTGCACAACAAAAAGAAAAAAGATTTATAACTGAAGCTTCTTGCGGACAATGTCAGTTTGGATTGAAAACTCAAAAAGGGTGTGATTTAGCTATTAAAGTTGATGATAAAGCATATTTTATTGATGGTGCTCATATAGATGATTTTGGCGATGCTCATGATAAAAATATCGGATTTTGTAACGTTGTTAGAAAAGTTGAAGTTATAGGTAAAATTGAAGATGATAGGTTTAAAGCTACTTCTTTTAAAATAGCTCAGAAATAAACATAGAAAAATAAAACTCCGAAGTAAAAATTTACTTCGGAGTTTTTTATACTACTAACTTTTTTAAGGCGCAGGATTAGGAATCACAGCATGAATTCCTTCTATCTCTGTTAAAATTTCATCAGACAATTCTATATTAATTGAGTTGATATTTTCTTTTAACTGACTCATTTTAGTTGCTCCAATAATATTACTGGTTACAAATGGTAATTGGTTTATATAAGCTAATGACAATTCAGCTAATGTTAATCTATGTTTATGAGCTATCTTTTGATATTCTTCAACAGCTTTTAAAGAACCTTCGCCCATATAACGAGCTATAAAACGTGGGTACAATGTTCCTCTTGCTCCTTCTGGTTGTCCTCCATTTAAATATTTTCCAGACAGCACTCCTTGTGCTAATGGTGAATATGCTAATAAACCAACATTTTCACGCATAGAAACCTCACTCATTCCGACTTCATAACCTCTATGAATTAACGAATATGAATTTTGAATTGTAGCAACTCTCGGTAAATTATGTTGTTCAGCTGTTTGTAAATATTTCATGGTTCCCCAAGGAGTTTCATTTGATAAACCAATATGTTTTATCTTTCCTTGTTTTACTAAATCATTTAATGTTTCTAAAATCTCTAAATGATTTTCAGCCTCTTTTGAAGAATATTTATAAGGGTAATCACGAACTCCGAAACAATTTACTCCACGATCTGGCCAATGTAGCTGATACAAATCAATATAATCGGTTTGCAATCTTTTAAGACTACCTTCAACTGCATCAATAATGTTCTGCTTTACAAAACCGCCTGTACGAATGTGTTTTGTATAATCACCACCACCAGCAATTTTGCTTGCTAACACAACCTTATCTCTGTTTCCTGTTTTTTTAAACCAAGAACCAATAATTTTCTCAGTAGCTCCGTAGGTTTCTGGAGTTGCAGGAACTGAATATAATTCGGCAGTGTCCCAAAAATTGACTCCTTGTTCTAAAGCATAATCCATTTGTTCGTGTCCATCAGCTTCTGTGTTCTGATTTCCCCATGTCATAGTTCCTAAGCATATTTTAGAAACCTTTATATCTGTATTTGGTAATTTTGTGTATTTCATTCTTTATTAATTTGAAAATTTGTTGATTTGAAAATTAGCGAATTAACTCATTTTCAAATTTACTAATTAAGAATTGCTTCGATACCTGGTAAAGTTTTTCCTTCTAACATTTCTAACATTGCTCCTCCACCAGTAGAAACATAACTTACTTTATCTCCAAACCCGAATTGTTTTACTGCTGCTACAGAATCTCCACCTCCTACTAACGAGAATGCTCCGTTTTCTGTTGCTTTCGCAATTGCATTTCCTAGTTCGATAGTTCCTGTCGCAAATTTTTCTAATTCAAAAACTCCTAAAGGTCCGTTCCATAAAATAGTTTTAGATTTTGCAATTACCTCTGCAAATTTTTCAGAAGTTTTTGGACCGCAATCTAATCCCATCCATCCATCAGGAATTTTAGTAGTATCAACTATTTGTGTATTTGCATCATTAGAAAAAGCATCTGCAATAATAGCATCAACAGGTAAATGAATTTCGGTATTTTGTTCTTTCGCTAATTTTAAAATTGACAACGCCAATTCTAACTTATCATCTTCTACTAACGAATTACCAATAGTTCCTCCTAAAGCTTTTATAAAAGTAAAAGTCATTCCGCCACCAACAATAATATGATCTACTTTTTCGATAATATTTTCAATCACTCCGATTTTAGAAGACACTTTTGCTCCTCCTAAAATAGCAGTTACAGGTTTTTCTGAATTGTTTAAAACCTTATCAATACTCTCTATTTCGGTAGCTAATAAATTACCAAAACATTTGTTTTCTTTAAAAAATTGAGCAATAACTGCTGTAGATGCATGCGCTCTATGTGCTGTACCAAAAGCATCGTTTACATAAACATCTCCCCAATTAGAAAGTTGTTCTGCAAAAGCAACATCTCCTAATTTTTCTTCTGAATAAAAACGTAAATTTTCTAATAACAAAACCTCTCCGTTTTTTAAATTCGAAACTGCTTCGGCAACTTTATCACCGATACAATCTTCAACAAACTTAACTTGCACACCAATAACTTCAGTTACTTTTTCTACAATATGGCGTAATGAAAATTTATCTTCTTTTCCTTTCGGGCGTCCTAAATGCGACATTAAAACACAACTACCTCCATCTTCTAAAACTTTAATGATAGTAGATTTTGCTGCTTGAATTCTGGTATCGTCTGTTACTTCAAAAGTTTCATTTAAAGGCACATTAAAATCTACACGAATTAATGCTTTTTTATTTTCGAAATTAAAATCGTTTAATGTTTTCATTGATGTTATTATCAGTATTTAATTGAACAAAAATAATTATTTAAATCTGATTGGTTTCTATTCATTTTATGCTTTTCATCTTATATCTTTGTTAAACTTATGAAAACATCTATTAAAATCACTTCAGAAAAACTGGATTTACATGATTGTTACGATTTTGTTTCTGATCCTTCTTGTGGCGGAATTGCAATTTTTGTAGGAACGGTTAGAAATGCTACTCAAAATAAAGAAGTTACCCAACTTGATTTTTCTACCTACAAACCTATGGCGATTAAAGAAATGCAAAAAATAGCTGATATTGCTTTAGAAAAATTCGACGTAAAAAAAATAGCAATTCATCATGCAGAAGGAATGTTACAGATAAAAGATGTTCCTGTAATAATTACTGTTTCTTCAGCTCACAGAAAAGCTGCTTTCGATGCTTGTCAATACGCTATTGACACTTTAAAAGAAACAGTGCCTATTTGGAAAAAAGAGTATTTTGAGGATGGTGAAGTTTGGGTAAATGCACACCCTTAGTAAGGTAAATCAGCAGGTTCAATAAAACTGATTTCTGGGTTATATAATTCTTTTAAAACTTCTTTTATTTCGTCTATAAATTCTTCTAATTTCTCTTTAGTTATCTGATTATCTGGATTTCTATAATTAGATGAGAAATTCATTTTTAAGAATCCGTTCTTCAAATTTTTAAATGATATTATTCCTGCTTCTATATTCTTCGTGAAATCAAAATTTGTGTTTTGAGTATATAAATACGCATATAACATTACTTGAATTGCTTTATGACATTTCAACTCTCTGATCTCATCAAAATCAACTACTTTTAAATTTGTAGAACTTACCATTCCTGTTTTATAATCGATAATTCTAGTAACGCCGTTTAACTCATCGATTCTATCAACTTGTCCGTGAATTTTAATCGGAAAATCAATTCCATCAACAGTTATTTCTGCTGCTAAATTTTGCTCGGTCGCAATAATTTTTAACTGATTATTTTCATCTTTTACCAATTGCTTTTCTTTTGCTAAAAAATTTTCTACAAAACGATTTGCTACTTCAAAAACCAATCTGTTTTTCCCTGTAGAAACATCCCCATTTTTAAAATGTTTTGAAAAATAAAACTGAACCAAATCTTTTGATTTTTTCTGCATTTTTGTAATATCATTTACAGATAAAAAACTATTAATAAAAGGCTTGTACAATTCTTCTAACGTATCATGAACTACAGTACCCATGGTATTTGCTGCTACAGTTTCTTCAACATTTTCAAACTCATTAATTTTCAGAATTTTCTGTTTATAAAATGCAATCGGATTGTATAAATAATTGGTTAATGCCGATGGTGAAATTCCTTTTTTAGCTAATTCTTTTAAGCTTTCTAAAACATTTTTATCCTTTTTAATTTGTTTTAGTTTACTTGAAGTAGTTACTACTTTTGGGCTAATAATTTTCTCGGTAATATCATCACGCATCATTTCTAACTGCGTTACAAAACGACTTTTTTCTCCGCTTCCAAAAACATCATGCTCTGTATTATATAGAATGTAAATGTTTTTTGCTCGTTGTAATAATCTAAAAAAATGATATGAAAAAAGCGCATCTTTTTCTTTATAAGTTGGTAAACCAAACGCGATTTTTACATCGAAAGGAATAAATGTATTTTGCTGACTACTTGCTGGCAACACACCTTCGTTTACCGAAGTAATAATTACGTTTTCGAAATCTAAAACACGTGTTTCTAAAACTCCCATTAACTGTAAACCCTGTAGTGGTTCTCCTTGAAACGATAAACTTTCAGATTGTATTAATTGTTTAAAAAATTGATGCAATGTTTTTAAATCTTGCACATAATTAAACTCATCATGTAAGTTTTTTAATTGTGTAAATGCTGTGTAAAATCGAAATAAATATTCTTTTTCTAAATCGTTTACTTTGTCTTTTAAAGCATTAATTAGCTGTAATATTCTTGATAAAAACTCAGAAATAGTTGAAAATGGATTGAATACTGAGCTAACTATTTCTTTTATTTCAGTATCTAAATCAACTAAAAAACTATTAATTTCTTCTTGACTAATAAATGTGTTATTCTCTTTTACGATAACTTTAGAAATTACATCAGCGATATTTTCATTTTCATCTATTTGTAATAATCTATATATCGAAACATCTTTTATAAATCTAACTAAGTCTTTATGATAAAAAAGATTCGTTTCTTTTTTCTGTAATTTTTCTTGACTGATAAACAATTGAAAAATCGCAAGAATTAAACTCGTTGTAGGAATATCTTTTAACGGATATCCCATAGTAATATTTACAGCATCAACATTTTTGGGTAGTGAATTTAAGGTAATTGGCAACAAACTTTCATCTGCCAAAACCAATGCTGTATTATTATAATCTGGTAATTTTGATAAAATTTCGCCAGCATGTTTTATTTGCGTAATATTTTTAGAAGCTCCTATTACTTGAATATTTTTAGGTTCGTCAAAATATTCTTTAATCATTTGTATCGGATTCTTTTCATAATGTTTCCATTTAGATTTATACTTTCTTAAAAAGCTACCCGCTTGATGATTACTTTGGTAAAAGGTTTTTTCGATATCCCAAAAAACTTCAGAATTACCATTTGACAAAAACTTCTGAAACAAAAACTCTTCTGCACTATTCAATGCGTTAAATCCTATGAAAAAGTATTTTTTATCTTGATTACTATTGATGAAGTTATCAACTTTTCTAGTTGCTTCACGATATAATACTCCTTGATAGCCAATTTTTTGTTCTAATAAAAACTCGTAAAAAGCATCATAAAATTTATTTAGTTTTTCCATAAAGGAAAAATGATCTTTAATCAATTCTGTTTCTTGAAACTCTCCTTTTACCGACCATTTTTTTAAACGATGTACATCTCTTAAATACACAAAAATATCTTTGGTATTAATTAAATGCTGATCGATCTCATTAAAATCTTGTAATACGGTAAATGCCCAAGACGAGAAAACATCAAACGAATCTGGATTTTCTTCTATTTCTTTATAAATAGTATAAAAATGAAATAGCAATTGTACTGAATCTGCTTTTTTTAATTCAGAAATTTCTTCAACAAAATCTCCAATATTAACTATTCGAGGTAAAAAACCTGCTGAAATTTTATTCTTAAATATTTGTTTAACAAATACCCCTGCTCTTTGTGATGGCAAGATAAAAACAACGTTTTCAAACGATTTGTTTGTTTTTAAAATAGTATCTAAAGTTTCTGAAATAAAAGATTGCATAGGATAATTTTCTACTAAGCAAAGTACAATTTTTATCTTATTTTTGATATTAATAACGACTTCATTTTTAAATAATGAGCACTACCAATAAACTAAAAATTGCACTTATTCAATCTGATTTGATTTGGGAAAATCCTGATGAAAACAAAAAATTATTTGAAGAGAAAATAAATAATTTACCTACTGATATTGATTTAATCGTTTTACCAGAAATGTTTACTACTGGCTTTACAATGAATGCTAGTAAAGTAGTTGAAAGTATGGATGGAATCACTGTAAATTGGATGCTGAAATTAGCAAAAGAAAATCAGTTAGCAATTGCAGGAA
>JAHDHE010000083.1 GCA_020631475.1 Tenacibaculum sp.
CCGACGATTTTTGCCATTTTTTCTGTCAAAAATTCGTGATACGGCATCCAAGGATTTTTCGCTTCAAAATGACCTTCTACTCCGTAATTTGCCCAATCTTCTAATTCTTGATTGATATATTGTTTCGTAGTTTTTGGTTGTAACCCTAAAGAATTTCCTGTAAAATACAACCAATCATTTCCTTCTTTATCTTTTGGAATATGAAATTGCTCTCTTAAATGAGCTATTTTATCTTCTTTATCTTGCTGTTGTGCATATGCTAATGTTGCTTTATACATAGTTTTATTTTCTGAAAACTTTTAAAAACACTAAAGATAATTAATTCTATAATTTATCAATAGTGTTTCACTTTATGAAACGGTGTTTTATAAATTTACATTTTTTTATTATTTTAGTCAACACTTTTTTAATATTTATGGATAATAGCAGTAAAAATTTAAATCAATCTGTTATAAAAGCATTTAAACTTTTAGATGCTTTTACAAACGAAAAAGATAGTTGGGGCGTTAGGGAACTTGCCTTAAAAAGTGGCTACAATAAAAGCACGACTTATAGATTATTAAGCACTTTAACATCGTTAAATGTTGTGCATCAAAATGAAAATGAAAAATATCGTTTAGGCAGTAAACTTTTTGAGTTAGGTAATAGAGTTTCGATGTTTAAAACTATTAAAAAAGTTACTAATAACCCTATAAAAAACACTGCTTTAGAAATTCAAGAAACCGTATTACTAAGCATCTTAAAAGAAAATCAAGTTTTTCATATCAATAAAGCGGATAGTTTACATGGGCTAAAAATAAACACCTCTATTGGCTCATACCAACCAATTCACGCAACAGCTTCTGGCAAATTACTTTTAGCTTTCAACAATGTAAATCATCAAAATAAAATATTAGATAACATTATTTTTGATAAAATAACCAGTAAAACAATTCTAAATAAAGAATCTTTAAAAAAAGAATTGATAAAAATAAAAAAACAAGAATATGCTTTAGATATTGAAGAATTCGAATTAGGTTTAGTAAGTATTGCTATACCTATTAAAAATAAGCATCAAAATATTATTGCATGCATCAGTGCTTCTGGACCTTTAAGTAGATTTAGAACAGAAAACATTCCTAATTATATTCATATTTTAAAAAAGGGAGCAACAATTATTGAAGAAGAATTTAAAGATTTTGATAGTTTATAAAAAAGAAGAATCTCACTTTCGTGAGATTCTTCAATCAACTTATTTTTAAAATAATTTTCTCTAATACAATACTCTAAATTTTATTGTTCCTTCTACTTTTTTCAATTCCTCTAACACTTCCGCATCATATACTTTATCTACGTCGGTAATTACATAACCAACTTTTTCATCGGTAGAAAGATATTGCCCTGTAATATTCATTTCGTACTTAGCTAATGCTTTGTTAATTTTAGCCATAACACCTGGTACATTTTTATGAATATGCAAAAAACGATGCGCATTATTTTGCCTTGGCAATCTAATATTAGGAAAGTTTACAGCATCAACCGTGTTACCTGAATTGATATACGCCATAATTTTACTCGGAACAAAATCGGCTATATCTCTTTGAGCCTCTTCTGTACTTCCACCAACGTGAGGTGTTAAAATTACATTTGGTAATCCTTTTAGTTCAGTATAAAAATCTCCGTTTTTTCTTGGTTCTTCCGGATACACATCAACAGCACAACCAGCAATTTTACCTGATTTTACAGCATCAACTAAAGCTTCTATATCTACCACGAATCCGCGAGAAAGATTTACAAAATGAACACCATCTTTCATTTGCTCTATTTCTTCTTTTCCTATATAGTTTTTATTCGCTGCATTATCATCAATATGTAACGTAACTACATCTGAAATGTTTAATAATTCTTTCAGCGTTGAAACTTTTGTAGCATTTCCTAAGGCTAATTTATCTTCTACATCATAATAATATACATCCATACCAAGAGCCTCAGCTAAAATAGATAATTGCTTACCTATGTTTCCGTAACCAACAATTCCTAGTTTTTTACCACGAACTTCTCTTGAACCTTGCGCTGTTTTATTCCACTGACCATTATGCAGCTCTGTACTACGTTGAAAAACGCTACGCATTAGCATAATAATTTCTCCAATAGCCAACTCAACCACCGAACGCGTATTGCTATATGGAGCATTGAAAACAACTACTCCGCTTTCTTTTGCCGCTTCTAAATCTATTTGTTTAGTTCCAATACAAAATGCCGAAACCACCATTAATTTTTCAGCAGCTTCTATTACTCTTCTTGTTACTTGAGTTTTAGACCTAATTCCTAAAACATGTACATCTTTTAGCTTTTCAATTAACTCATCTTCCGATAAACTTCTTGAAACAGTTTCTACTGTAAATCCGTCTTCTGACAACTTAGTAAACGCATCTGGATGCACGTTCTCTAACAATAAAATTTTAATTCTATTCTTTGGGTATGATATATTTCTTGGCAACTTATTTATATATAAAAATTCATCTAAATTTGGTGTAATATGATCTGCGTTTGCAACCGTTTTTTCTCTGGATACATTTTCTGTATAAGCAAAAAAAGTATCAGCAACTCCTGCTTCTTTAGTAACAGCATCACTGTATCCGTCGCCAATTACTTGAATTTCTCCTTCAAGATTTAAGTTTTGTAAACACTCAATTTTTCCATTATGTTTTGATAACGGATTTTCTGCATCAAAACCTATAATTTGACCTTCGCTATCAAACTTAAAAGTATTTGCAAATACTCTTTCGGAAGGAATATTATACTCAGCAACAATAGGATCAATAAACTCTTTAAACCCTGCAGAAATCACATAAATATCTTCTGAAAAATTTTCAAAAAATTCTTTATTACTTTCTATTGAATGAGATACTTTTTGCTTTAACTCTTTAATTAAAAAAGGTAAATCTGTTTTTTTTGCATTCAATAATTGAATACGTTTTGCTAGTGATTCTGGAAAAGAAATATCTCCATCAATTCCTTGATTGGTAATATTTACAATTTCTTGAATTACCTCGTCTTTTTTCGGATTTCCTGCTAAGGTGATTTCTGCTAAAACATCTAATGCTTCTACTCTTGTAAGTGTGCTATCGAAATCGAAAACGAAATTTCGTTTTACTAAATTCATGTTGTTTTTTACTCTTTTTGTTGTTGTGTTGTTAAGCATACGAAAATACAAAGGTTTTCAGTAATAATTTAACCGCTATACAATTTAGTTACAAATATTAAAGAATTGTATGTTCATCACTTCTTATAACAATTAAAAAATGCTTTTCCCCAACATTATTCATCATATTATAACTAAGAAAATAAACTTAAAGTAAGATTAATAACATCCACCAAATAATTGGCATCGATTCTACTAAAAACGCACTATAATACTTTGGTTGGTTTTCGGTAGTTTTAATTAACAATATAAAAACTAATGAAAGAAAAATTATAAATGAAATTCTAAAATCTAAAATCAACATAAATTCTAGTAGAAAACAAATACATAATAAGATACTTCCTAAAATTTTAGTTTTTTTTACCCCTATTTTTCTTGGAATCGTTTGCAAAGAAATTGAATCATATTTTACGTCTCGAATATCAAAAGGTAAAATTAATATTACAACTAAGAAAAATCTTTGAATAGCTACTAAATACAATGCTTTTGTAAATTCAATTTTTAAGTCAAAAACAGGAAGAAACACCGTTACCCCTGTCCAAACAAGAGCAACGACAATAATTTTTAAATACCCTATACTTCTTAAGTTTTTTTGAAATCCACTTAAAAAAGGAACTGCATACAGTAATGTTAAAATTCCAAAAGGAACAAAAAACAACAATGTATTCATTGATAATTGCAAAGCATAAAAACACATTAGTCCGAAACAAAACAATGAAAAAATCTGAATTACTTTTAAATTATTTGTTAAACTTCTGTGATGCAGTTTTGCAACACCTGCATACTTAATAAAATTATACCCAGTTATTGTTCCGTAAAAAACAAAATAGCCCAAAGACTTATTACAAGGTAAATCAAAATACAACTCTGTTACTTTAACCAAAGCTAATACCGCTAAAGCTACATGAATACTTGCATTTATATAAAAGTTAAATAGCTGTTGTAAAAATCGCATCGAACAAAAATAAGACATCTGTTTATAACCTTTAAATTTGGTTAATAAAATATTGGTTTTAAACAAAAAATATACATTTAAAAATCATTCAATTTCATTATTTTTGAAGCACTAAAAACAACAACTCAGAATGAACACTTATTCATTTCAACTAAGACATATTGGTCCTCGAAAAAAAGACCAAGAAAAAATGTTAAATACTATTAAAGCAGATAGTTTAGATCAATTAATTTTTGAAACTATTCCTGATGATATTCGTTTAAAAAACGAACTGGATTTAGCCCCAGCAATGAGCGAATATGAGTATTTAAATCACATTAACGAATTAGGTGCTAAAAACAAAGTTTTTAAAAGCTATATTGGTTTAGGATATCATGAGGCAATAGTACCAAGTGTTATTCAACGTAATATTTTAGAAAA
>JAHDHE010000084.1 GCA_020631475.1 Tenacibaculum sp.
TTTTTCATAATTTTTGATTTTCGTTTTATAATTGATTTTTGATTTTTTTTAATTCTGCTTTTACTTTTTCTAATCTACTAATAATTTCATGATTGCTAATAACTTTGTTTGGATTTTTCTTTAGCTTTTGCTTAGCTCCTTCTAAAGTAAATCCTCTTTCTTTAACAAGATTATATATCAATTTAAAATTATCAACATCTTCTTTTGTAAATAAGCGATTACCTTTTGCGTTTTTTTTGGGATTAATAATTTCAAACTCATTTGCCCAAAAACGAATTAGAGAAGTATTAACACTAAAAGCTTTCGCTACTTCTCCAATTTTATAATATCTTTTTTCTGGTAATTCTATATACATTTTTCATCGCAATATAAATTAATCATACGATTGTCCTTTTTGTTGCGAAGCTTTTTGCATAGCAGTAAATTCTTCTGGAGTTAAATCGCCATAATAATAATAAATCGGATTTACTGGTCTGCCATTTTTATGCACTTCATAATGTAAATGCGGTGCAGCAGAACGACCTGTGTTACCAACATAACCAATTAAATCTCCACGTTTTACTTTTTGCCCTCGTTTTGCAACAATTTTACTCATATGAGCATAAATAGTTTCGTAACCAAATCCGTGATCTATATATACCACTTTACCAAAAGTAGAACTACGATGTGCTTTTTTTATTTTACCATTACCTGAAGCAAAAATTGGTGTTCCAGTAGGGGATGTAAAATCCATTCCATTATGCATACGCCAAGACTTTAAAATAGGGTGCATACGCATTCCATATCCAGAAGCCATTCGTTTTAAATCTTCATTTTTTACTGGCTGAATTGCTGGTATAGATGCTAACATTTTATCTTTTTCTTTAGCAAGATTTACAATTTCATCCAACGATTTAGATTGTACTACCATTTGCTTAGATAATATATCTATCTTTTTGGTTACATCCTTTACCATTTCAGTATTATCAAAACCATCTAAATGCTTATATCTATTTACACCTCCAAAACCTGCTTTACGCTGTTCTTCAGGTATTGGACTTGCTTCAAAATAAGTTCTATAAATATTATTATCTCTTTCTTGTAACTCTGTTAAAATATTAGAACTCTCTTCCATTTTTTTAGAAAGCAGCTCGTAATGCAACTGTAAATTTTCTAATTCTCTTTTTTGAGCACGCTCTTTTGGAGACATTAAAAACTGACTAAACCCAATAAAACCAAAGAAAGCTATTAGCATAGCACCTAAAACCCATAAAATACTTTTTTTAAGAGTTTCGCTTTTTTTAGCTTCTATTTTTCGGTAAGATAAAGTCTCTGGGTCGTAATAATATTTTACTTTCGCCATAATACTAATTATACTATTTTTGTGCTCTTTAAACGAGCAACCTTGCAAGAGGTTATTGTTTGGAAACTCACAAATTTACAAAATGTTTTAAAACTTCTTTTCGTAAGCGGTTTTTTAATGATATTTTAACAAAAATCAAGATACTAGAGTTGTATGAAATCTCAAGAAATTAGAGCAAAGTTTTTAGATTTTTTTAAATCAAAACAACACGATATCGTTCCGTCTGCACCAATGGTGTTAAAAAACGACCCTACTTTAATGTTTACCAACTCTGGTATGGCGCCATTTAAAGAATTTTTCTTAGGAAATGCCGCACCTAAAAACAATCGTATTTCTGATTCTCAAAAATGTTTACGTGTTTCTGGTAAACATAACGATTTAGAAGAAGTTGGTTACGACACTTATCACCATACCATGTTTGAAATGTTAGGAAACTGGAGCTTTGGTGATTATTTTAAGAAAGAAGCTATTGCATGGGCTTGGGAATTATTAACCGAAGTTTACAAAATAGATAAAGATATTTTATATGTTACTGTTTTTGAAGGAGACGAAAAAGACGGTACAAAAATGGACCAAGAAGCGTACGATATTTGGAAACAATACATTTCTGAAGATCGTATCTTAATGGGTAATAAAAAAGATAATTTCTGGGAAATGGGCGAGCAAGGTCCTTGTGGTCCGTGTTCAGAAATTCATGTTGATATTCGTTCTGCAGAAGAAAAAGCAAAAGTTGACGGAAAGTCTTTAGTAAACGAAGACCACCCTCAAGTTGTAGAAGTATGGAACTTAGTTTTTATGCAATACAACCGTAAAGCAAATGGTTCTTTAGATGACTTACCTGCAAAACATATCGATACCGGTATGGGATTTGAGCGTTTATGTATGGTTTTACAAGGTGTTCAATCTAATTATGACACGGATGTATTTACGCCGTTAATTCGTGAAATTGAAACTATTACAGGTATTACTTACGGAAAAGATGAAAAGATTGATATTGCTATTCGCGTAATTGCAGATCACGTTCGTGCAGTAGCTTTTGCTATTGCTGATGGTCAATTACCAAGTAATACTGGTGCTGGCTATGTAATTCGTAGAATATTACGTCGCGCTATTCGCTACGGATTTACATTCTTAAACAAAAAAGAACCTTTTATATATAAGCTAGCAGAAACTATTGCGCTTCAAATGGGAGATGCTTTTCCTGAAATTAAAAAGCAAGACACTCTTGTACATAATGTAATTAAAGAAGAAGAAGCTTCTTTTTTAAGAACTTTAGATCAAGGTTTATTATTGTTAGATAGAGTTATCGAAACTACAAATGGTAAAATGGTTTCTGGTAAAAAAGCTTTCGAATTATACGATACTTACGGATTTCCATTAGATTTAACACAATTAATCGCTCGTGAAAAAGGCTACGAGATAAATGAAGAGGAATTTAACGCAGGAATGAAAGCTCAAAAAGATCGTTCTCGTGCTGCATCTGCAAGCGAAACTGGTGATTGGGCTACTTTAATTGAAGATGAAACTGAAGAGTTTATTGGATATGATACGCTTACTGCTGATGTTCGTTTAACTCGATACAGAAAAGTTACTACTAAAAAAGACGGAGATCAATATCAATTAGTATTTAACATGACTCCTTTTTATCCAGAAGGAGGTGGGCAAATTGGTGATAAAGGATATATTGAATTTCCTAATGGTGATGTAATTTATGTAATTGACACTAAGAAGGAAAATAATGTGATTATACATTTCACGAAAAACCTTCCTAAAAACTTAAACGAAACATTTAAAGCTGTTGTAAATAGTGAGTTCAGAAATTTATCTGCAAGTAATCATACTGCAACACACTTATTACACCAAGCTTTAAGAACTATTTTAGGAACACATGTAGAGCAAAAAGGATCGTTAGTAAGTCCAGATTATTTACGTTTCGATTTTTCTCATTTTTCAAAAGTAGACAAAGATCAATTACAAGAAATTGAAGAATTTGTAAATGCTCGTATTCGTGAAAATCTACCCTTAATAGAAAAAAGAAATATACCAATGCAACAAGCAATCGACGAAGGTGCTATGGCTTTGTTTGGTGAAAAATACGGAGATAGTGTACGTGCTATTAAGTTTGGACAATCTATGGAGTTATGCGGTGGTACACACGTACAACAAACGGGTGATATCTGGTATTTTAAAATAAAATCTGAAGGAGCTGTAGCTGCTGGAATCAGAAGAATAGAAGCTATTACAAATGTTGCTGTAGGTAATTATTTTGAAGATGTTGAGAAAAATTATGCATCTGTAAAACAGTTGTTAAAAAACCCTAAAGATGTTGCTAAATCTGTAAGTAATTTACAAGACGAAAATACCTCTTTAAAAAAGCAAATAGAACAGCTTTTAAAAGACAAGGCTAAAAACATGAAAGGAGATATTATAAATCAAATTAAAGAAATTAACGGTGTTCAATTTTTAGCTACCAAGGTAGATTTAGATCAAAACAGTATTAAAAACTTAATGTTTGAATTAGGCGGAGAACGTAAAAACTTATTCTTGTTATTTGCTACTTCTGATTCTCCTGAAAAAGCAATGTTAACTTGCTATATTTCTAAAGAATTAGCTAACGAACGTGGATATGACGCTGGTAAAGTAGTTCGCGAATTAGGAAAATACATTCACGGTGGTGGTGGTGGACAAAATTTCTTTGCTACTGCTGGTGGTAAAAACCCTGGAGGATTACCAAAAGTATTAGAAAAAGCTAAAGAGTATATTGTTTAATCTATTTAATAGACTGCAAAAAGCCTTGAATTTAGTTAAATTCAAGGCTTTTTATTTTAAAAATGTTACAATAAAACAGCAGTAATTTATTTTTTAATCTTTATAGCCCACTTAAAAAATAGTATATTTATTTTTTGATAAAATCAATCTTTATTTTAAATGAAACTTCAAACCCAAATTCCTTTTAAAAAACAAACGCATCATCAAATTGATTACAGCTCTATATTGTTTTTATTAGGTTCTTGTTTTTCTGAAAATATTGGAAACAAACTTGATTATTATAAGTTTCAATCGCAACAAAATCCATTTGGAATTCTTTTTCATTCTAAAGCTATA
>JAHDHE010000085.1 GCA_020631475.1 Tenacibaculum sp.
GGTGTAGTTAATAACTTATCTCCTGCAAAAATTGAATTTGCTCCTGCAAAGAAACACATTGCTTGTCCTTCTCTACTCATTTGTGTTCTTCCGGCAGATAAACGTACTTGTGTTTCTGGTAAAACAATACGAGTTGTTGCCACCATACGAATCATTTCCCAAATTTCAACTGGTTTTTCATCTTCTAAAGGAGTACCTTCTACTGCAACTAAAGCATTAATTGGTGTAGATTCTGGTTGAGGATCTAAAGTTGATAATGCTACTAACATTCCAGCTCTATCTTCAGCAGACTCTCCCATTCCAATAATTCCACCAGAACAAACTGTTACGTTTGTTTTACGAACATTATCAATAGTATCTAATCTATCTTGATAACCTCGCGTAGAAATTACTTCTTTATAATATTCTTCAGAAGAATCTAAATTATGATTATAGGCATATAAACCAGCTTCAGCTAAACGTTGCGCTTGGTTTTCGGTTACCATACCTAAAGTACAGCAAACCTCCATATCAAGCTTATTAATGGTACGCACCATTTCTAATACCTGATCAAATTCTGGTCCGTCTTTAACGTTTCTCCAAGAGGCTCCCATACAAACACGAGAACTACCGCTTGCTTTAGCGCGTAAAGCTTGTGCTTTTACTTGTGATACTTTCATTAAGTCATTACCATCAATATCGGTATGATAACGTGCTGCTTGCGGACAGTATCCACAATCTTCTGAACATCCACCAGTTTTTATTGATAATAGCGTAGATACTTGTACTACGTTTGGATCGTGACTTTTTCTATGGATGGTTGCCGCTTCGTATAAAAGCTCCATCATAGGTTTGTTATATATCTCTAGAATTTCTTCTTTCGTCCAGTTATGTCTTACTTCGCTCATAAATTCAAGTTGTTTGTGGTGGTAAAAATAAAAAATTCCGCTACGAAAGCGGAATTTTATTCTTGTTTATTTTTCTTCTTGATTCTGAGAAGTGTCTTTTTTTACTTCATCATCTATTTCAGAAGGTATTTCTTTTCCTTTTAAATACTCAGGAAGTTGCATTCCAGCCATATTAAACATTTCTTGTAATGGCGGAACAGATTTATACATTCCAGAAATAAAGTTAGAAGTCGACGATTTTCCATCTTTTCCTCCGCCGTTTTCCCAAACCGTAACTTTATCAATTTTAATGTTTTTAATAGCTTCTGCTTGAGTTTTTACTAATTCAGGTAATTTATCTGCGATTAATAATAAAGCAGCGTTTTGAGAATCGTTACCCGCAGCTTTTACAATTTGATCTAAACCAGCAGCTTGTTTGGTTAATACTTCATATAAACCTTGTGCTTCTGCTTGAGCTTTAAATAAAATAGCATCTGCTTCTCCTTTTGCTTTTCTACGAATTCTTTCAGCTTCAGCTTCCGCATCAATTTCAACTTTACGTTTGTCAATTTCGGCAGGAACAATAATATCTGCTAATTGAGACGAACGTTCTCTTTCTGCTCTGGCAATTTCGGCTTCTTTTTCAGCAGCATACGATTCTTCTAAAGCCTTTGCTGTTTGTACTTTTTCTGAAGCAATTGCTACTCTTTCTGCTTCAGCTTCTCTTTGACGACGTAATGAATCTGAATTTGCAACAGCAATTTTTGCAGTATTTTCTCCATCTACAGCTTGTGCATTTGCAGCAGCAACTTGAGTTCTTTCATCTTGTACTGCATTTGCTTCACCAATAGAACCATCTCTATTTTTTTCTGCTACCGATTTACGAGCGGCATTAATTGCATGTGCTGCAGCTTCTTTACCTAAAGCTTCTATATAACCAGATTCATCAACAATATCAGTAATATTTACGTTGATTAGTTTTAAACCTACTTTCTTTAATTCTGATTCTACAGATTTAGAAATATTGGTTAAAAACTTATCTCTATCAGAGTTAATTTCTTCAATATCCATAGAGGCAACTACTAAACGTAATTGACCAAAGATAATTTCTTGTGCTAATTCTTGAATTTCTCCTTGTCCTAATCCTAATAAACGTTCTGCAGCGTTTTGCATAATTCCAGGTTCGGTAGAAATACCAATGGTAAATCGAGAAGGAACGTTTACACGAATGTTTTGTTTAGAAAGTGCATTTACAAGATTTACCTCGATAGAAATAGGTGTTAAATCTAAGAATTGATAATCTTGAATTACAGGAAAAATAAAGGCGGCTCCACCATGAATACACTTGGCAGATTGCCCTCCACCAACTTTACCATATACTACTAAAATCCTATCAGAAGGACATCTTTTGTAGCGTTTAACTAAGGTGATTAATAAAATGAAAATAAAGAGAATTGCAATAATGATTCCGATAGGACCTGCAAATCCATCAATTTGTAATAGTGTTAATTTTAGCATAGTCAATTTTTATTTTTGAGGTTCAATAATTAATAATCCATTTGGTGTTACTTCTACTACTGTTATAACAGTTCCTTGTGTTAAATCGGTATCATAATCTGTTAAGGCTTCTAACTCTCTTAATGAATTTTGAATTTTAATATGCACCTTTCCTATTTTAGATCTCTTAGCTCCAACTGTTAAATATACTTCTCCGATTGCATTTAGCGCATTTTTCATTTTTAAAGTTCCACTATCACTAAGTTTACTGATATAGTAAAACAAAGCAGCCATGGCTGTCATCATTAATAAACCACAGATTATAGAAATAAATAGAGTTGTTGTTTTTGAGTTTCCTGCATCGATACTAGCAATTCCACTCCATCCGAAAATGGTAAAGAATGCTACCATATTTTTAAAAGTAAAAAATTGAAATCCAGCGCCAGTATCTGCATCTATTTCTGCGTCAACATCGCCAATATCATCTCCGTCAGCACCAACAAAAGCACCAATAAGAACAAAGAGGAAAATTAAAGTTGAAACACTGGTTACAACCCAATACATTTTTTGAAAAGAAGTTAATTCTGAAAACCATTCCATCATAAAGCAGTTATTTTTTTGAGTTACTAAAAATATAGAAATTGACGGAAATGAACAATTTTATTTCGTCAATAAAACAGAAACTGCATTTCCACCAAAACCAACAGCGTTTACTAATATTTTATTGATTTTTTTTGGTTCTTTTTGATTTTTAGCAAAAGGAACTTTAATTGCTTTTTGGTTTTGCAACATTAAAATAGCTAATTCTAAACTTAACAGACCAGAAGTGCTAAAAGTATGCCCGAGTTTCCATTTATTAGTAGTTAAGAATGGAGTTTTGTTACAAAAAACTTTATTTATAGCGTTGATTTCTGAAGAATCTCCTTTTAAAGTACCTGGAGCATGCATTACAATAACATCAACTTCATCAGGAGAAATTGAAGCTAAAGCCATTTTCATAGATTTCTGAAAACATTCAGCATTAGCAGTAACAGAAGTGTTGTGTTTTAATATTTCTGTAGCATAACCAATACCTTCTATATGAGCAATTGCATTTTCTTGCTCTCCTTTTTCTAAACAAAAAACGGCAGCGGCTTCACCTAAAACCATTGTATTTTTTGTTTTGTTCATATCGAGAGCTTTGCAAGGATAAGTATCTTTTTCTTTTGAGTATACTTTTAAAGCTTGCATTTGAGCAATGGTAAAATCTGTTAACGAAGCTTCACTGGCACCAATCATAAATTTATCAGACATTCCAGATTGTAACCAAGCAATACCGTTTAATAAAGAGTGTAAACCTGTAGAGCAAGCAATTGAATGGGAAATTTCGGGACCATTAGATTGCAAATCATGGGCAATCCATGAGGAAATATTTCCTAAGGTAGTTGTTGGAGAACTTAATGTTGATGATTTTCCTGTATCTAAAAACTCTTTATGATATTTTTCAAATAAAGAAGTAGCTCCACGTGATGATCCAATATTGATTCCAAAATTATCTTCCGATTTCCAATTCGTTTTTTCAATAGCTTTTCTTGCAACAAATAGTGTGTATAAAACAGCATCATCTAATTTCTTATACTTATTATCTGAGTTTCTTATTTTTTCAATAGCCAATTTATCTTCATTAGTTAATTGAGCTACCCATACATTTTCTTTTAAAGTTAAAAAATGTTTAGGTGTTAAATAGTTCTCCCAAATTTTCTCCGGAGTACTACCCAAGGCAGAAACAGAAGCAAATGATGTTATAGAAATCAAATCTTTCAATACACTAAAATTTTCGGCAAAAATAAAGGTAATATCAAGGATTATGAAGAAAATAAATAGTTATCTTGTATTTAAATATTGAAATTATGGAGGAACAACATCAAAAGAGTTGGTTTAGTAGAAATTGGATGTGGGCAGTGCCCGTTGGAGGTTGTGGATGTGGGTGTTTGTTAATTATATTATTCTTTGTTTTTGGTATTGGTGCTGCTTTTTT
>JAHDHE010000014.1 GCA_020631475.1 Tenacibaculum sp.
TTTTCTACTCATAAAAATACCCCCAAATAGTGTCTAACTTTTTGGGGGCAGTGCAATTTGGTTCGCTTTTTATTTATATAGAAAATATTTTCTTCTAGTTATTCAATGCTCCTTCGAAGAATAATTTGACTTCGTTTTACTCCGTCTAATTATTCAATGCTTCCGCACCACCAACAATTTCTAAAATCTCGTTAGTAATTGCAGCTTGACGTGCTTTGTTATATGTTAATAACAACTCATCACGTAATTCAGTTGCATTATCTGTTGCTTTATGCATTGCAGTCATACGAGCACCGTGTTCAGCAGCAAAAGAATCACGAATCGCTTTATATAATTGCGTTTTTAAAGACTTAGGAATTAACTCTAATACAATCTCTTCTTTAGATGGCTCAAAAATGTAATCTAAATTTACATCAGCATCACCTTCAACTGGTTCAATTGGTAAGAATTGTTCTACTTGTGGTATTTGTGTTGCAGCATTTTTAAATCTATTGTAAATAAGCTCAATCTTATCGTAAGAACCATCTACATATAAATCCATTAATTGCTCAGCAACTTTAGCAACGTTATCAAAAGTTAAGTCATCAAAAATATCATTTCTGTTTTCGATAACTGTATTGTCTTTCGATAAGATATCGTCTCCTTTTTTACCAATTGTAAATAAGTCAACAGCAACTCCATTGTATTTTTCGTCGATAGTTTTAACAGCTTCTTTAATAATAGAAGAGTTAAAACCACCACATAAACCTCTATTTGAAGTTACAGTAACTAATAATACTTTGTTTACTTCTCTTTGAGTTGAATATGCTCCACCAGCATCACTATCTAAAGTAGCGCTTAAGCTTTGTAATAATTCAGTAAGCTTAGATGAATACGGGCGCATTGCTGTAATTGCATCTTGAGCTTTTTTCAACTTTGCAGCCGATACCATTTTCATGGCAGAGGTAATCTGCATCGTTGATTTAATCGAAGTAATTCTGTTACGTATTTCTTTTAAGTTTGCCATACAAATAGTATTTAGCATTAAGTACTAAGTATTGAGACACTTTCTCAATACTTAATACTAAAATCTTTTATTAAGCTTTAAATTTAGCAGAGATTTCTGCTGCTGCTGAAGTTAACACATCTGTTACTTCATCAGTTAATTTACCTGCTTTTAACGTATCTAATGTATCTCTATGCTTAGCATTTAAATACTCGATATAATCTGTTTCGAATTCCTTTACTTTGTTTACAGGTACATCTTTTAACAAGTTTTTAGAACCTGCATAAATGATTGAAATCTGATCTTCTACAGTATAAGGATCGTTTTGTGCTTGCTTTAAAATTTCAACGTTACGTTGACCTTTAGAAATCACATTCATAGTAGCAGCATCTAAATCAGAACCAAACTTAGCGAATGCTTCTAATTCACGGTATTGAGCTTGATCTAACTTTAAAGTACCTGATACTTTTTTCATTGATTTAATCTGAGCGTTACCTCCAACACGAGATACAGAAATACCTACGTTAATTGCTGGACGAACCCCTGAGTTAAATAAATCAGATTCTAAGAAAATCTGTCCATCAGTAATCGAAATTACGTTTGTAGGAATATATGCTGATACGTCTCCTGCTTGTGTTTCGATAATTGGTAATGCAGTTAAAGAACCTCCACCTTTTACAATTCCTTTTAAAGAATCTGGTAAATCGTTCATTTCGCTTGCAATCTTATCATCATTAATAACTTTTGCAGCACGCTCTAATAATCTTGAGTGTAAGTAGAATACATCCCCTGGGTAAGCCTCACGTCCTGGTGGTCTTCTTAATAATAAAGATACCTCACGGTAAGCAACTGCTTGTTTAGATAAATCATCATAAACAATTAATGCTGGTCTACCAGTATCACGGAAATATTCTCCAATTGCAGCTCCTGCGAATGGTGCATATACCTGCATTGGTGCAGGATCTGATGCATTAGCAGCAACAATAGTTGTATATGCTAAAGCTCCTTTTTCTTCTAACATGTTAGCAATAGCTGCTACTGTTGAAGCTTTTTGACCGATAGCTACGTAGATACAGTACACTGGTTGTCCTGCATCATAAAATTCTTTTTGATTTAAGATAGTATCAATAGCAACTGTTGATTTACCAGTTTGACGGTCTCCAATGATTAACTCACGTTGTCCACGTCCTACAGGAATCATTGCATCAATAGATTTGATACCAGTTTGCATAGGCTCAGTTACAGGCTCACGGTAAATTACCCCTGGTGCTCTACGCTCTAATGGCATTTCGTAAGTTGTTCCTTCAATTGGTCCTTTACCATCGATTGGCTGACCTAAAGTATTTACAACACGTCCTACAATTCCTTCACCTGCTCTTAAAGAAGCAATACGTTCTGTACGCTTAACAGTAGAACCTTCTCTTACTGATGTAGAAGCTCCTAATAATACAACACCTGCATTGTCTTCTTCTAAGTTTAATACGATACCTTCTAATCCGTTATCGAATTCTACTAATTCACCATATTGTACGTTCGCTAAACCGTAAACACGAGCAATACCATCACCTACTTGTAATACAGTACCTACTTCGTTTAATGAAGCTTTCGACTCGAAATTTGTTAATTGTTCCTTTAAAATTGCTGATACTTCAGCTGGTTTAATTGCTGCCATCTTATTTCTTTTGATGTATAATTAAATTTGTGGAATGTAATGACTGTTGTCAAATTCTCTTCTTAATTCACTAAAGTGGTTAGAGATACTTGCATCATATTGCACATCTCCAACACGTAAAATAAATCCTCCTAATATATTTGGATTTACTATATTTTCTATACTTGCATTGTTGCCGGTAAGTTCAACAATTTTTGCTTGTATTTTATCTTCTAATTCTTTTGTTAAAGCTACAGCTGTAGTAACTTTAGCAACCTGCATGCTCTTATGAAAATCGTAAATAATAGAGTATTGCTTAGCAATTGGCCCTAACATAATCATACGCTTATTTTCTTGTAATAAGTTAAATAAACCTTTTACGATGTTATCTACCTTATCTCCAAAAAGCGCTACTAAAACTTTACGTTTATCATTAGCTTTAATTACAGGACTTTTAAGCATTGTATCTAAGTCACTGCTACCTGCAATAGTATCTACGATTAACTTCATGTTATCGTTTACTAAAGAGTCACTTCCTTGCTCTTTAGCTAGATTTAATATTGCTTTTGCGTAACGTAATGCTGGTCTTGCTCCTTTCATCGATTGATTAGTTTAAAGTAACCTCTTCTAACATTCCTTCAACAAGCTTTAATTGATCGTCTTGTGAAGTTAATTCTTTTCTTATAACCTTTTGAGCAATATCTATTGATAACTCAGCTACATTCTTTTTTAATTCAGCAATTGCAGCTTGTTGCTCTTGCTTGATTGTAGCTTTCGCATTTTCAATCATAATAGTAGCTTGCTCAGAAGCTTCTTCTTTTGCTTCAGCAATAATAGAATCTTTAATCTCACGAGCCTCTTTCATCATTGCATCTCTTTCTGCACGAGCTTCTTTGATCATTTTTTCATTATCAGCTTGTAAGTTTTGCATTTCTTTACGAGCATTTTCTGCTTGATCTAATGCGTTTTGAATACCTTCTTCTCTTTCATCTAAAGAGTTTAAGATTGGTTTCCAAGCAAATTTTGCTAATAAAAATAATAATAGAATTAAGATAGTTAATTGCATTGCAAATAATCCTATCGAAAAATCATTAAAAATATCCATAATACTTAATTATTGTCTTTTGTCGTTTAATTTTTTAAAAACACTTCTGCAACCAACCGTTACAGAAAGTGTTTTCGTTTTTTCTGTATCGAATTATCTTCCTAAAAGTAAAGCACCAAATGCTAAACCTTCTAATAATGCTCCGATAATGATCATCGCTGTTTGGATTTTACCAGCAGCCTCAGGTTGACGAGCAATTCCTTCCATTGCTTTTCCTCCAATTTGACCTAATCCGATTCCTCCACCGATTACGATTAATCCTGCTCCAATTAAATTGTACATACTAATTGATTTATATTAAATTAAACAAATTCTTATTCTACTCTATACTATTTAGTGATCATGTGCATGATCGTGTTCTTCTACTGCCATACCAATAAATAAGGCCGATAACATTGTGAAAATAAATGCTTGTAAGAACGCTACTAATAATTCGATAACAGTTAAAAATAAAGTCAACAAGAATGAAATCCCTGTAGCTCCTACTGTCCCAAATCTTGCTTTTAACAACACCATAAGTGCAGCAATACCCATTACTACCGAGTGACCTGCGGTAATGTTGGCAAATAAACGAACCAATAATGAAAATGGCTTAATTAACAAGAACCCTGCTAATTCTAACACTGCTAATATTGGTCTTAATAATTTTGGTACTCCAGGCATCCATAATGTATGTGCCCAAAAGTCTTTACTACCGTTAGTAATATAAATAACCAAAGTAACTATTGCTAAACATGCTGTTACAGCAATTTGCCCTGTTACGTTAAATCCTAATGGCGTTAACCCTAATAAGTTTAATATCCAGATAAAGAAAAACACCGTTAATAAATAAGGCATAAACTTCTTATATTTCTTCTCACCAATGTTTGGTCTTGCAATCTCATCACGTACATATAACACTAATGGCTCTAAAACACGACCAACTCCTGTAGGAATTGCTCCTTTTTTATATCCTTTAGCCAATGAACCAAAACCTAAAAACATTAATAAACCAGCTAAAATGATTCCGAATACACTTTTTGTAATAGAAAAATCTAATACTTTACGTGCATTAGTCGCATGGTGAGTTTCGTCGAAAGCAACCGCAGTTTCTCCTTCGTTTAACTCGTATATTTTACTATGTATTTTTGTTAACTTAACATCTCCAGCATCAACAACTACAGTTCCGTCGTCGTTATGATGGAATTTAGAAGACATAAACATTTTTACACCTTTACTAGTTTTTACGATTACTGGTAACGGAAAACCAAAATGTTTTCTTTCTCCTGCATCGTTTGTATAAGAAAACAATGAAAAATCGTGCGAATCAGCTAAGTGATGCTTAATGTAGTCTTGAATTTCTTCTTTGGTGTTTACTTTTCCACCATCGTTATCTGAAGATTTATTATCTCCACCGCCAGCAAATACTCCAAACGAAGTAAAAACTAATGCTATAACTGTAAAAAACTTGATAGATTTTTGTGCTATCGTCATACCTTTTTAAATATAGGGTTATGGTCTCTAAATTTCCGTGCAAAGGTACACATTTAATTAAAACTACAAACCGTTTTTTTATTTAGTTTTTTCAAAGGTTTTATAGCACACTTGTGTTCTCTAAAAAACCAGCAAACTATTTGCTATTCAGTAGTTTTGAAATAGCAACCGCTTCTATTATTAAAAATAAAAACAAAGGTATTACCAACGAAAATCTTTCTGGCTTTGTAAGTTGCTCATTTGCAAAAACTGATGCTTGAAAAACCAGGACAAAAAATCCTATTTTTAAAAATACAGATGCTAAATAAGCGTATCCTGCTTGGTTTGGCATTTTATCAGCAATAAATTCAACTATAAAATACACAATAGTTGCTGCTATTACGTGAAATAAATACACCGAAAATAAAGAAAAAGACAAGTAAATATCTTTTGAACTTAACAAATAATCGTGTGGTAGGTAACTTACTACAAACAGTATAGCAACTGCTATAATAAATTGAATAATACGTTTAATCATTATCTTTTGATAATTTTGTTACTTGCATAATTACTGAAAACATGGCTAAAAAAACCGCTGCAAGTGTACAAATTTTTGTGTAGAGTTGTGAAGTGTTTTCGTATTTAGCATCTAACCATTCACCTAGCAAACTTCCTAGATAAATGGTTAAACCCATTTGTAATGCTATTCCGGTAAACCGTACAAATTTATTAAGCGGTTTTCCCTTTGAGTCTTTGCTCATCTTTATTTAATTCTTTTACCGCTCCTTTCATAGAACAGGTAGCGTTAAATGCTGCTCCTGGCTCTACAGATAGTTTACTAATTATTACGTCTCCGCTAATATTTGCCGAAGACTTAACTGTCAATGTATTTGACACTAATAATTCACCAGAGAACTTACCTTCTACATCTGCATTAGTACACTCTACTTTTCCGTTTATAAAACCAGAGTCTCCGATAATAACTCTACCATTTGTTTTTATAGTACCTTCTAGAGTTCCATCAATTCTAAAATCTCCTTCAGAAATGATATCTCCAGTAATTTTAGTGTTTTTACCAATAATGTTTCTTTCTGAAACTTTTTGTCCTCCTGCTTTTTTGTTTTCTTTACTAAACATGTTTGGGGAATATGTATTTTATTTATTTAATTGTTTTAAAATCTCTTTTGCTTTTTTTCCTTCTTCAAGATTTGCATAACTAACCGCAACAAATTCTAACGCTTTTTTATACTCCTCTTTGGTTTTGTATTTACCTACTGCTAAAGATTTTAGGAGTGCAAATTTAGGAATTAAATTTGAATTATTAATTGCTGGAATGAAATTATCTATCTCATTTACAGCATCTTCAAATTTATTATCTTTATACAAATAGTAAATTTCTTTATATTTTTTTAAAACAACATCCTCTTTTTTCTCCTCTGTTAGTTTTTTATTTGGATTTAAAATTATCTGCGCGAAACTAGTTTCTGAATATTTATTTAGAATAACATTTTTGTACTGATTTGCTTTTTCTTGATTTCCTACTTCATTATAAACTTGATACAAATGATAACTTATTGGCAACTCTTGTTTATCATCTTTTCGCAATTCTTGTAAACGCTCTAAGTTTTTAATTGCTAAATCAGTATTTTTAAACTGCTCTTTATAAATTAATCCTAGTTGGTATAAAGCTTCATTTCGTGCATCAACCAAAGCATCAATCTCTTTTTTATCTTTTGGAATTTCGTTTAAATAAGTAGATAACTCGTAACGAGGATTTACTTTTGGCTCACCACTCTCTTCTTCTGATGCATCAACAGCTCCAATTGTTGATTTATCGGACAACCTCCAATTATCCTCTAATGATCGTGTACCCCATGTTTTTTGGAATTCCGCTTTTCCGAAACCTAATGCATTGGTGTTGTAAAAATACCATTTACCTCTATTGGCAACATTGTTAACTGAAGCTCCGCCGCCGAAAGAACTTCCAAAGTTTTGAGCATTTAAAATTTGTTGCTTCCTTTCTTCATCTTCATTTTTTATTCTTTCTATATAATCTTCGAAAAAAGATGTGCGCTCATCGGGTGTCATTGCTACCAACCTTAAAATACTATCGTTGTTTTTAACCAGCTCTTCGTGTTTTCTTAAAGTTGTTAGTCCTTTGTTTTTTCTACGAATTCTACGAATTCTTTTTTCTTGATCAAATTCTTTAGAAGTTACTTGTAAAACACTGTCATAAAATGAACCTGCTAATAAGTAATTTTCTTTATCAAAAGCAATATTTCCTAATTTTTCATAGGCATATGTTTTTTGATAATCATCATTATTTTTAGCGCTTAACGATTTTTGAAAATACTTAATTGCTTTATCAGTATTATTTCTACCCTCTTCTAAAACTCCTGCTTGGTAATACAGTGCGTTTAAAAATTTACGGTTATCTGAATTTCTTATCAGTTTTTTTAATCTAGCTAAAACAAGTACTGATGCTGAGTCGTTAGGTGTATTTTTAGCTAATTCTATGTTAGATCTTATTCGGTAACGAAACGGAGCTTTTTTTGTGTCTGCTAATTTTTTAAACACCATTCTTGCAGAGTCTTTACGACCTAATTCGCTGTATATTTGACCTAACACAAACATGTCGCGTGATGCTTGTTCTTTATTTTTAAATATTTCGGATGCTTTAGTTAAGTGCTCGATTACTTTTTGAATCGTATCTGTTTTTTGATATGCCATTGCTAAAGCTGTATGCGCTTGTTCTCTTATTTCATCTGGAAGTTCTTTTTCATTTTCTTCAACTTCTAATAAGAATTTTAAAGATTCAATCGCTAGCTTTTCGTTATCTAAACGAATGTTTGTTTTAGCTCTCCAAATTTTAGTTTCATTAATTAAACTTGCGTTTGGATAATTTGCTATAATGTAGTTAAAAGCTTCGATTGCAGGAATAAAACGTTGTGTGTAATATCTTGATTTCCCTAATAATAAATACGCATCATCAATTTGACTGTTCTTCTCATAACCATCGATATTCATTGAATGTGTTTCAATAGCTTTTCGAGCTTTATCTTCTGCTCTTTCAAAAGAAGTTAAATTTACCTCTTCCTCTTCTTCACTTGCTCCAAAATCAGTACCTGGTTGAATTGCTGTAGCATCAATTTTCTTTTCATCAAAAGTTATAGGCTCTATTTGCAATCTTTTCCAAAAATTATCTTTGTGCTTTTCTTTTATCTCTTCTAAACCTTTTAAATAAGCTTGTTCGCCATTAAACAACACGTTATACTTAGTTGTTAACGCATGGAATTTTCTGTTTAAAAAAGCATCCTTTTTAACACTACATGAATACACAATAGCTATAAGGAAGTTGAAAACTAAGAGTTTGTATAGTTTTTTCATAAAAAATTACGCTTTTACTGTACAACAATAATACGGTTAAGTTATTGCACGTAAAAGCGTAAAAATAGCAATAAAAAGACAATTTTTTCTGCTATGCAGAAAAATAGCTTTCTAATTCTTGTAAAGTTTCCTGTGAAGTGTTAATGTCTTTTACCACATTTCCTTTTTCTAATACTACAATTCGCTCGCAAACTTCTGTTACATGGCTTAAATCGTGGCTAGAAACCAACACTGTAACTTCTTTATTATCAGTTAAAGTTTTAATTATATTTTTTAATCGAATTTGTGTTGTTGGATCTAAGTTAGCAAAAGGCTCATCTAAAATTACTACTTGCGGATTACCCATCATTGCAGCAACGATTCCTGCTTTTTTCTGATTTCCTTTACTTAAATCTCTTAAATATTTTTTCTTTCCTAGAATTTCACCATTAAAAAACTCATCGAACTGTGTTAAGAATGATGTAACATCTGCTTTGTTCATTCCTCGTAAATCTCCGATAAAATCGAAATATTCTTCTGGTGTTAAATAACCTATTAAAAATGATTCATCAATAAAAGAACCTGTAAAGCTTTTCCATTCTTCACTTTTATTAACCACCACATTATTATTGGTAATTTCTCCTGTTGTTGGTCGAATTAAATCTAATAATATATTAAACAACGTTGTTTTTCCTGCTCCGTTATTCCCTACCAAACCAAAAGATTGTCCTCTAGGGATTTCTATGTTTTTTATATTAAGAACTTCAGTTGCTCCGTATTTTTTTGTAAGATTTATTGTCTGTATCATAATATTGTTGTGTTAGTTTTCTTGATCAAATGCATGAATCATAGCATATTTATTTGCTACATATTTTTTCGTTATTGCTTTCATTATTTTCTCATGAAAAACAATACCTACAAGTCCTAATGCAATTAATGATGCAATAGCTACTTCAAAACTCACTAGCCAATTAATTACACCAAACAATGCCATCGGTAATACCATTAACGGAATACCTATTAGCCATTGAACTGCACCAGTACCTTGATAATTAAATGCTGCTTTTTGATCTAAATTTATTTTTTTTCTATTAAAAGAACCTCCATACATAATTACATGTGAATTTACACCGACATTATATATTGCTGCTGCAAAATGTGCTAATAATATTTTCCAACCAAAGTACACATATGGAATACCTAAAACAAATAACAATACTACACTGATTGACATTAATGTGAATTTCGCTTTTAAATAACGTTGATATTCAAAATTTTGACTCATTAACATTTTATAGTAACCACTATCCCAAGCAGGAATAAATTGACCGAAATTAATTAAAAATGCACCTGTAGAAAATATTCCTATAAAAGCAAAGAAAAATTCTTTATCTGCATATGTTGGTTGTGGATAAAAAAACAATCCATATAAGAGACCCATTACTAATATTGGTAATGTAGATTTAGATCTTTTATTTCTCATTAATAATTTTAAATCTAATTGCATAAAAGGTGCAATATCTCCAAACCTTCTTGTCCACGCTAAATCTGTTGATTTAGCCTCTTTTATTTTGGTTTGAATTACACTATCTATAAATAATTTATTTTTTAAAATCACATAATTATAATAATACAATGTTACTAATATTGCTATTGGAATAACAATTAAAAGTGGTGACTTTGTTATTACTAAAATTCCACCAGAAATTAATTCTGAAAAAGAAACAACATTAAAATAATCTAATGCAAATAATGATCCCGCTACAGCTAATAATGGTAAAAAAGAAAGTTCTGTTTTTGATGTTAAATTTTCAATAATAAAATTTAAAAAATTAACAATAAGTACAATGAACATTAAAGTAATCATCCAAACAATTATCTCTATGGTATCATACCCTTCAGAAATTAACTTAAATCCAAAAGGAATAATAGCAAAAAGCGGCAAGAAGTTAAAAAATGAAATCGCAGATTTTCCTAAAACATAATTAACAATTTTACTTCTTTTTAAAGGTAGAGTCAACAACGGTTTCACCGTCATGATTGGTAGTTTTTGAAGAAAAAATCGCATCATTAAATCTCCTAAAATCCAAAAGAATAAAAATCCGTTTACTATTAAAAAAGGATCTTGATTAGGAAATATTTTCTTTACTACTTTAAATAAAAATAATCCTAAAAGCAACATGTAGACTAACATGATTAAACCAAAAAAGCCTAACAGAATTTTAATTCCGATGCTTTTTTGCCAATAAGAAGAACGAAAAAATTGTTTCCATTCTAATTTTAAAAAGTGTGCAATCATTTGGTTAATTATTAATTGATTGCTTTATAAGTATCAATTTTTAACAATTTGTTACATAAAAAAAGCATCAATTTAAAAATCGATGCTTTTAATACTTTAATTTATTTTATTTTTTTATGCCCATTGACAAATAATACCGCCCATAAGTGCAAGTGTAACTGTCCAATATCCTGCGTTAATAGCTACATATTTAAAACTCTTTCTTTCAAATAATGATTTTGTTCCTATAATTGGTAACACAAAGAATAACCCTGCTAAAACACCATGTAAAGCTCCGTGCTGAAAAGTTCTAAAGCGATCTCCAAAATTGCTCATAAATTCTACGAAATAAGCATAAGCTCCTCCCGATTTTTCCATAAATTCAGGTTCACCTGCTAAAGTTTGAAATACACCAAATTGATGAATTACCAAAAACTGCATAAAAAATGCAATTAATAAACTAAACACAAAACTAAGTCCGAAAATTAATAACATATTACCGCCTTCAACATCTTTTTGTGTGAAATTCATTTCTTTCATCCATGCTTTTTGAAATAACATAGGTCCGTACCAAAGAAATCCCATAATCATAGGTATAAAAGCTGCTCCTAAAATTGCTAAATAATTTGTTTCCATTATGTAAAAGTTTATAGTTAATCTTCTCAAATATAACAAAAAAAGCATCAAATAAATATTTGATGCTTTTAGGTATCTTTATAAAAAAATAATTTTATTTTATCTTCATTGACTTTGCAATTGCTTCTAATTCAAATAAAAAGTCACGTTTATTCACAGAAGGTGCATAAGTAAAGCCTTCGAAAATAACTAAGCGATTATTCTTTTTATCTATAATTGTGTAATTGATAAATGGACCCGCCATAAAATCATTTTTTACTTCCCATTTACCTCGTGTTTCGTATGCTTTTTTACCATCAATTTCTGATTCGAAAGTAAATGGAGTATAGGCTTGTTCTGTAATCATATACATCCCCTCTTTACTTCCTGGTATGTGTTTTTTACCTATAGTATCTCTTACCGCAGTAATATTATCTGCAACAGTATTTTCATCCTGCAAAGGAACACTATAAATTAAAATATTATTGGTTCCATCTCCACGAGCTATTCCGCTTTTTAAATGTTGACGCAACCATAAAAACTCTCCTGTATCTTCAACTAACCTATATCTTTTAGGAATATCTACAGTTATATCTAAATTTTGAATTGTTTTAAATTTTGTTTCGTCTACACGTTCTTTTTTAAAGATTCTTTGGGTAAACTTAATATCTTCACTTTTAAAAATATTGATAATTTCTTTTCCTCTATTTTTTATTAAATTCTTTAAACCCTCTTTGTTTTTAGCAATACCGTAAACTATAACTTGTGGGTCAGCGTATTTATTATTCTCAACAGAGATACCTTCTTTTTCTCCTTCTTGAAGAATTAAAATTGCTTTGGCATTTCTCATAAACCCGCTAAACCCAGATGGATCTACTTGACCTACAGACAATAATGTTTCTGGTTGTGGTAATCCTACCTGATGCTCACCAAATACTCTTCTAATTTCATCTCCTAATGCACCTTGCCAATCAACTCCTTTCGTAACTACCAGTATTTTATTCGTTTTTCCGTTTGATGTTGGTAAAGTGTATCCGTCTTTTCCTTCTCCGTTTTTACAAGAGATAATTAATAATGCTAATATGAGTATAGCTAATGCTTTTTTCATAGTTTTTGTTTTAGTAGTAAGTTTGTGTTAACCTTTAAATATTTTTAGTTTCATTCCTGGTTTTAAACTTTTGACACTCCAAATATTGTTCCATTTTTTTAATTGCTCTATAGAAACTGATGGATACTTTTTTGAAATGGTCCACAACGAATCTCCGTTTTTAACTACATATACTTCATGCTTGCCTTTTGGTTGCTCGTATTTTTTCTTTGTAGTTTTTTTAGGAATTGCTAATTTTTTCGGATAAATACTTAATCGTTGTCCTATTTTTAAGCGATGGTTACGTAAACCATTCCAACGTTTTATATCTCGAACTCTAACACCAAATTTATTAGCTATTTTACCTAAATAATCTCCACTACGTACTTTATAACGGATACGTTTATCCATCTCGAAATACTTAGGCAAAGGTTTTTCTCTTTTTGCTTCATCTTCATTAGCTAAAGCATAAATTTCTTCTTCTTTATCTAAAAAATTTATCATGCTTTTTCGAGGTAATCTAATAGCATAATTCTTTTCTTTTACATAAGGAATGATATCTATCTTATATGAAGGATTTAAAAAAGCAAGTAATTCGGTATTAATGTTTGTTTTTTCTGAAATTTGATCGAAACTTATTGTTCTTTTTACACGAACTGTATCTGTTTCGAAATGAAATATTTTTGGCGCATCTGGATAAATATGATGTTCTTCAGCATATTCAAAAATATACATTGTTGCGTAAAAAGCTGGAACATAACCTGCTGTTTCACGAGGTAAAAACGGACGAATATTCCAATAATTTTTATAACCTCCTGATCGTTTTATTGCTTTTGATACATTTCCAGGACCAGAGTTATAGGCAGCTAAAGCTAAATCCCAATCTCCAAATATTTTATATAACTGACTTAAATATTTACACGCTGCAATTGTAGATTTTACAGGGTCTTGACGTTCATCTACATACGAATTTACTTTTAAATTAAACTGAACTCCTGTACCATACATAAATTGCCATAAACCTGTTGCACCAACTCTTGAGCGAGCATCTGGACGTAAAGCAGATTCTACAATTGCCAAGTATTTCATTTCTAAAGGAACGTCGTATTGATCTAAATACTGCTCGAACATTGGAAAATAATATTTAGCCTTTGCCATTAAAGCTGGATAATATTTTTTTCGATATTTTAAATAGCTATTTATTACTTTTTCTAACGCAGGATTGTATGCTAAATGAAATGGTGTTTTAACATCTAAATCACTCAATCGTTTTTTTAATAAATCGGTAGTTAAAAGAGTGGTTGTATTACCGATAATATCTTTATCGTTGATTACATATTGAATACTATCAAATAATGATGAGTTGAATTTTTCTTCTACTAATAAACTATCAATCATCTTTAAATCAGTATCAGAAAATAATTCTTCAACTTCATTTACTTTAATTGAGTCTTTAGCTACAAAAGTTGAATCAATTACTTGATTCAATGCTTTATTTTTGACTAACAAAGTATCAACTGGTTGTTGTGCAAAAATTGATGTTGTTAAAAAAAGTAGTACTAGTAGGTTTCTCATATTTGATTTATACGTCTAATTCAACAACAATCGGACAATGGTCTGAATGTTTTGCTTCTGGTAATATATATGCTCTTGAAATCTTTTCTTTTAACGGTTCGGTAACCATCGCATAATCTAAACGCCAACCTTTATTATTCGCCCGAGAATTTGCACGATAACTCCACCAAGAATATTCTTGTCTTTCTGGATTTAAATAACGGAAACTATCTATAAATCCACTATCAATAAACTTACCTAACCATTCACGTTCTTCAGGTAAAAATCCTGAAACCCCTTTCATTTTTGGATTATGTATATCAATCGCTTCATGACAAATATTATAATCTCCACAGATAACTAAATTCGGAATTGTTTTACGCAGTTCTGTTGCATACTCCAAGATTTCATCCATATAATTGAATTTATAATCTAATCTTGCTGCGTTAGTTCCTGATGGTAAATACATGCTCATTACAGAAACCTCATCAAAATCTATACGAAGGTTTCTACCTTCAAAATCCATTGACTCAATACCCGTTCCGTATTCAATATGATTTGGTTTTTCTTTACAAAAAATTGCTACAGATGAATACCCTTTTTTCTCAGCTGAAAACCAATAATGATAAGGGTAACCAGCGTTTTCAAATTCGGTTACATCTAACTGTTCTTTATGTGCTTTGGTTTCTTGAATACAAATTACATCTGGATTTGCAGCTTGCAACCAATCGATAAACCCTTTTTTTAAAGCGGCTCTAATTCCGTTTACGTTGTATGAGATTATTTTCATTTAATCTAAAAATATTGGTTTTTTAAGAAAAATCCAGGTTAGTTGTTTTCTATTTCCTGTTTGTGTTTGTATTATTTTTTTCCTTGGTGATAAAGAATATCCTAGAGCTATTGCTAATGCAATTCGAAGCCAATTAGGTTCTAAATGGAATATTTTGTCTAAAATTAACAAGAAAAACACTGTTAAAATAGGGTAGATAATTCTATGTGATTTCTTTAAAAGGTTTTCCATTTAATCTAAAATAATAGGCTCTTTCTTAAAAAGCCACTTTACTTGAATTTTTTCACCTTCTTCAGTTTGAATTCTCTTCTTCTTTGGTGAAAGAAGCATTGCAAAAGGCATTAATATTATAAGCCTGATAAGGAAATTATCAATATTGAAAACTTTATCTAAAATTGCACTACCAATAAATACAACTACTAAAGTTATAATAAAACTATTTTTAGCTAAAAACTTCATTTTAAATATTCATTTCTGGTATTTCTCCATCTACAATTAAGGTTCCTTCCGTTGCGTTTTGAATATCTTCAACTGAAACTCCTGGAGCTCTTTCTAATAAATGAAATGCGTTGTCTTTTACTTCTAAAACTGCTAAGTTGGTTACTATTTTTGTTACACAACCCACACCTGTTAAAGGCAAAGAACATTGTTTTAAAATTTTAGACTCGCCACGTTTATTAGTGTGCATCATCGCTACGATAATATTATCTGCAGACGCAACTAAATCCATTGCTCCTCCCATTCCTTTTACCATTTTTCCTGGAATTTTCCAATTTGCAATATCACCGTTTTGAGCAACTTCCATTGCTCCTAAAACAGTTAACTGTACGTGTTTACCACGAATCATAGAAAAACTTGTTGCAGAATCGAAAATAGATCCTCCGTCTAAAACAGTAACGGTTTGTTTTCCTGCATTTATTAAATCGGCATCTTCGGTTCCTTCTACAGGAAAAGGTCCCATACCTAACAATCCGTTTTCAGATTGAAATTCTACTTCGATACCTTCTGGAATATAATTTGCAACTAGAGTAGGTATTCCAATTCCTAAATTAACGTACCATTTATCTTGTAACTCTTTTGCTATTCTTTGTGCTATTTGTTGTTTTGATAACATATCAATGGATTAATTCATTAATGTAACAATGTATCAATTTCAGTTAATTTTTATTTTTGATACTTGTACTTAAAATTTTGTATAAAATTAACCCAAGCTCATTTACCTTTTCTTTTAAGATAATATTTGATGGGTAATTTTTTGATTTTTGACAAAGAATTAACCAATACTTTGTCTCTTCTAATTCTTTGGTAGCAATTTTTATTTTGTGAATAAAATCTGCCTTACTTTCAGCATTTTGTGCCTCATGAACATTAGCCCCAATACTTGTTCCTGATTTTAATAATTGACGAGCAATTACATATTTTCTTTCTTTTTCTAATATTTCACAATATTCAATAATTAATAACGCAACTTCAATAGATTTATCAACAACAGGATTCTTCATCGTTACATTACTACATTAAATCATTGTTATATTATTCTATTTAGAAATAACCGTTCGTTGCTCAATTCTTTTTTCATACTTTTCTCCTTGAAAAATACGTTGTACAAAAATTCCTGGAATATGTATTTGATTCGGATCTAATTCTCCAGCCGGAACTAACTCTTCAACCTCAGCAACTGTAATTGTTGCTGCTCCACACATATTTGGGTTAAAATTACGTGCAGTTCCTTTAAAAATTAAATTTCCTGCCGTATCGCCTTTCCAAGCTTTTACGAATGCATAATCTGCTTTAAACGCTGGTTCTAACACATACATTTTTCCGTCGAACTCACGAGTTTCTTTCCCTTCAGCTACTTCTGTACCATAACCAGCTGGTGTATAAAACGCAGGAAAACCTGCTTGTGCAGCTCTACATTTTTCTGCTAATGTTCCTTGTGGAGTTAATTCAACTTCTAACTCTCCAGACAACATTTGACGCTCAAACTCATCATTTTCTCCTACATAAGAAGAAATCATTTTTTTTATTTGACGATTTTGTAATAATAAACCCAATCCAAAATCATCTACACCTGCATTGTTTGAAATACAAGTTACATCTCTAACATTCAATCGTACCAGTTCTGCAATAGCATTTTCTGGTATTCCGCACAATCCGAAACCACCCAGCATAAAAGTCATAGCGTCTTTTACTCCCGCTACTGCTTCTTGTACGTTATTTACTTTTTTATTTATCATTTTTAGTTGTTTGTTATGTTCTCGATACTAATTTATTCTCCTCATAAATTCAATCGAACTGAAAGTCTTATAGTTAGTTCTTTGACTTAAGATGATATTAAAAATCAGTATCCTTTTTTTCTTCTTTCTTTTCTTCTCCTTCAATTTCATCCTCTGTCTTTTTTACCTCATCACAATTAATTTGGATTGATAAATCGGCAGGTTTTTCAAAATCTTCTTTACTAATATTTAAAGTTTTATCTGCATAACATTTATTCATAAATAAAGCCCAAGTGGGTAAAGACATTGAAGCTCCTTGTCCTTTACCAATTCCATAAAAATGCGTTGCTCTATCTTCTCCACCTGTCCAAACACCAGTAGCTAAATTAGGTACGATTCCCATAAACCATCCATCAGATTGATTTTGAGTTGTCCCTGTTTTACCAGCTATTGGATTTGTTAATTCATAAGGGTAACCAGTAATATATCCTGGTCTTTCCCGAGTAGTTCTTAATCGAACACCTGAACCTGCTGTTGTTACTCCTTTCATTAAATCGAGAATAACATATGAAGATTCTTCACTTAAAACCTCTTTGGTTTCTGGCACAAATTCTTCTAAAACTGTTCCGTTTTTATCTTCGATACGAGTTATCATCATCGGGCTAACTCGTAAACCTTTATTTGCAAAAGTAGAATAAGCACTTACCATTTCTATTAATGATAAATCTACAGCTCCTAATGCAATAGATGGGTTTGCTTCTATCTTTGTTTTTATTCCTGCTGATTCTGCTAAACGCGCAACATTTATAGGTGCTACTTTATCTATTAATTGCGCAGAAATTGTATTTAAAGAGCCTGCTAATCCTTCTTTTAAAGACACCATGTTTCCGTAATCTGGACTTGTGTTTTCTGGTGTCCAGTCTTCTGGCATTCCATATTTTTCTTTAGGAATTGTATATAATACATTTGGAAGCTGATCACAAGGTGACATTTTTAATTGATTAATCGCTGTTGCATATACAAATGGCTTAAAAGTTGAACCTACTTGACGCTTTTGTTGTTCAACTGCATCATACTTGAAATACTTATGATTAATACCACCAACCCAAGCTTTGATATGACCTGTTTGTGGCTCGATAGAAACTAAACCTGAACGTAAAAAGTGCTTATAATAACGGATAGAATCATAAGGCGTCATCACTGTATCAATCTCTCCTTTCCAAGAAAACACACGCATGTCTATATCAGTATTAAAAGATTTTTCGATCTCTTTTTCAGATTTACCAGCAGCTTTTAAACGTTTGTAACGAGTAGATCTTCTTTTCGCTCCTTTCATGTTCTTCAAAATCTCACTTTTATCTAAATCATAAAATGGTGCTGTTCTATTTTTCTTTTGTTCTTCAAAGAAATATGACTGTAAATTAGCCATATGCTCTCTACTAGCTTCTTCAGCATATTTTTGCATGCGAGAATCTATAGTTACATACACTTTTAATCCGTCTTTGTAAATATTATAGGCTTCTCCGTTTGGTTTTGGATTATTCTTAGCCCATCGTTTTAAACGCTGTTTTAAATTTTCTCTAAAATAAGTAGCCAAACCATCACTATGACTTTCTGGAGTGAAGTTTATCTTTAGTGGTAATTGTTGTAAAGAATCTTTCTCTTTTGTAGTTAACAATCCATTTTTTGCCATTTGAGCAAAAACTACGTTTCTACGTTGCAGCGATTTTTTTCTAGAAATTTTTCTATGCGGATTATACTGACGAGGATTTTTTAGCATTGCTACTAAAATTGCCGACTCTTGTAAATCTAAATCTTTGGGTTCTTTACCAAAATAAATACGTGCTGCTGAACGAATACCTGTAGCATTAAAAAGAAATCCTTGTGTATTTAAATACATAGTCATGATTTCTTCTTTGGTATATTGGCGCTCTAATTTAACAGCAACAACCCATTCTTTTAGCTTTTGTGAAAGCCTTGTAAACAAACTACTAGAGCCTCCTTTATTAAATAAGTTTTTAGCTAACTGCTGCGTAATCGTACTAGCACCTCCTTTTCTACCTAAGTTGGCAAATGCTCTTGCAGTTCCTCTAAAATCTATACCAGAATGCTCATAAAAACGCTCATCTTCGGTAGCAATTAAAGCTTTTACTAAATTTTGAGACAAATCTTTATATAAAATTGGGGTACGATTCGCTTTTACGTAATATTTACCAAGTGTTTTTCCATCAGAAGAAATAACTTCTGTTGCTAAATCACTTTTAGGGTTTTCTAATTCTTCGAAAGATGGTAGCTCTCCGAAAACTCCCCATGAAGCTAATAAAAACAATAAGCATACAAAAAGGAGTCCTCCTAAAACAATGCCCCAAAACCATTTAATGTATTTGCTAAAATTAGCAACTTTTTTTTCTGCCATACTATTCAATTTTTTCAATTCTAAATCCAACATGGGTAATTCCTTCAAGCTCTTCAATTCCTTTCATATTTCCATTTTTTCTCATGGCTTGACGCACTTTAAAAGTATATTCTCCTGTAGTTGGGAATGTTATATTTTCTTTATAAAAAAGTTTATTTTCTTTAATGTCTGTAAATCCTTTTCCTAAAAATTTCCCAGTAACATCCGCCATATCATACTCTAAAGTATCTACAATAACTTGTCCGTCTGGAAAACCCATCTCTGTGATTAAAAACAAATTACTGTACTGATAATCTTTGTTATTTCTAAGATTAATAAAAAGGTTTTTCTTATTTATAGAATCCTGTATTGGAAATGAAAATTTAACCGTATTTTCTTTACTCCAGGAGTTATTAGGTAATGAAATATATTCATCATAAACTCTAGCAGAGTCGCAAGAAACGATACTAAATATAATTATAAAAAGTATAAATACACTATTCCTTTTCATTCTTAGGTTCAGTTTTTTTATTTGCGTTAGGGTTTCTTTTTTTCTGATTATTATTTCGTCTTCTCTGATTATTCGGCTTCTTACCTTGTTCTTGTGTTGGTTTATCTTTCGAATTTCCTTCAACCTTTGGTTTGTTACTTCTAGGATTCTTTTTTGGACGAGGTTTTCTGTTATCAACCCTCTTGTTATCCGCTTTAGTATCTCCTTGGGCTTTTACCGGTTTTCTCTGAGGCTTTCTTTGTGGTTTTTTACTCGTTTCCTTAACATCAATAGCTTTATTTTCTGGCTTTCTATTTACAGGTTTTCTTGATTTTTTTCTGTTATTTCTTCGAGGTTTTTTAGGCGCATCGAAACGTGTTAAACTATCTTGCCCTACTACATTTTCAAAATCAACTACCGGTTCTTCTGTAATCTCATACTCATCTAACGGTAAAGCAAGTTCATTATTTTTATTCAATTCAATAATTTCATGAACTTGATCTAAAGACAATCTAAACCATTTAAAACTTTCTTCTTTGTAAGTATACCAAACCAACTTTTTAAAGATGTCCATTTTAACAAAAACAGCATCTCCTTTTTCGGTTTTAAGGATTTTATCTTGCTTCGGAAAACTTTTTAACGCATCTAAATAGGTATCTAATTCAAAATTTAAACAACATTTTAACTTACCACATTGTCCTGCTAATTTTAAAGGATTTAACGACAATTGTTGATAACGTGCCGCAGCTGTATTTACTTTTCTAAAATCTGTTAACCAAGTAGAACAACATAATTCTCTACCACAAGAACCAATACCTCCTAAACGTGCTGCTTCTTGTCGCATACCTACTTGTCGCATTTCTACACGAATAGAAAAAGTACCTGCTAAATCTCTAATTAACTGACGAAAATCTACACGATCATCTGCTGTGTAATAAAAAGTAGCTTTGGTTCCGTCTCCTTGATACTCAACATCAGAAAGTTTCATTTTTAAGCCTAAACGACTAATTATTTCTCTTCCTTTTCGCTGAGTTTCTTGCTCACGATCGCGAGCTGTATGCCAAACATCAATATCTTTTTGAGATGCTTTTCTGTAGATTTTTTTTACATCTTCGCTATCGGCAGTAACCTTGCGTTTTTTCATCTGAACCTTTACAAGTTCACCTGCTAAAGAAACAATACCTATATCGTGCCCCGATGACCCTTCGACAGCAACAACATCACCCATAGTAATGGTAATATTTTCAGGGTTTTTATAAAAATGTTTACGTCCGTTTTTAAACCGAACTTCAAAAATATTAAATGGAGCTTCACCTGTTGGTAAAGTCATATTCGATAACCAATCAAAAACGGCAAGTTTATTTCCACTTCCGCAGGTACCTGATGCACAATTCCCATTGCTTTTACACCCATTAGGCACACCGTTTTTGCCAGTTGAGCAACTGCTACAACTCATAAAATAGTATATTTTTAAAAATGCTTTTTAAATCTGACGAATTCACAGTATCAAAAAACACTTTTTGTTATTGATTTTCAGTTAGATAATTTTAAAGTCATCTTAACCTCTCTTAATCAGTAAAGATACATATTCTATTGAAAACGGAAAATGGATTTTTCTTTTAAAAAAACCACCTCTGTATTTAATAAAAAACACAGAGGTGGTAAATTTATGATTGAAATAAGTTGAGAACAAGAATTTTAGTAGTTCTCGTTCAAAATTAACAACTTTTTAAACTATTTTTTCTTAGCCCAATTATCTTTTAATCCTACAGTTTTATTGAAAACTAAATTTTCTGGAGTTGAATCGTCATCAACATTAAAATATCCTAAACGTTGAAACTGAAAACGGTCTCCAATTTTTGCAGTTTGTAAACTAGGTTCAACGAAAGCTTCTATTTTTTCTAAAGAATTTGGGTTTACAAACTCCATAAAATCTTTGTCTTTATGAGCATCTGGAGCTTCATCTAAAAACAATCTATCATAAGCTCTAACCTCAGCTTTTACAGCATGTTTTACAGATACCCAATGTAATGTTCCTTTTACCTTTCGCTTACTTTCTTCTGTACCACTACCCGATTTTGTTAATGGATCATAAGTACATTGAACTTCAGTAATATTTCCGTCAGCATCTTTTGTACAACTGTTGGCAGTAATAAAATAAGCGTTTTTTAAACGAACTTCTTTTCCTAATTTTAATCTAAAGAACTTCTTATTCGCTTCTTCTCTAAAATCTTCCTTTTCGATATAAATTTCTCTAGCAAAAGGCACCATTCTTGTTCCTGAGTTTTCATCTTCAGGGTTATTTTCTGCAATTAAAACCTCTTCTTTATCTTCAGGATAATTGGTAATCACCACTTTTACAGGATCTAAAACTCCCATAACACGGTTTGCTGTTTTATTTAAATCTTCACGGATTTTAAACTCTAACAAAGCAACATCAATTACATTTTCACGCTTAGAAACCCCAACAGTTTCGATAAAATTACGGATAGAAGCTGGTGTATAACCACGTCTTCTTAATCCTGAAATTGTTGGCATACGAGGATCATCCCATCCGTTTACAATACCTTCTTCAACCAATTTTAATAACTTACGCTTACTCATAATTGTGTAGCTTAAGTTTAAACGAGAAAACTCTCGTTGTTTTGGTGGCAATGGATATTCTGATTTACTATACTCATACACGTTGTCGCGAAACCAGTTGTATAATTCACGGTGTGGTTTAAATTCTAACGAACATAACGAGTGTGATACTTGCTCTAAATAATCACTTTCTCCGTGGGTCCAATCATACATCGGATAAATAACCCAATCGTTCCCTGTACGGTGATGTGCTTTCTTTAAAATACGATACATTAGTGGGTCGCGCATTAACATATTTGGCGAAGCCATATCAATTTTTGCACGTAAAACATAGGTTCCTTCTTCAAACTCACCTTCTTTCATTCGGTTGAATAAATCTAAGTTTTCTTCAACAGATCTATCTCTAAAAGGACTGTTTGTTCCTGCCTCGGTTGGTGTACCTTTTTGGGCACGCATTTCTTCAGAAGACTGGGAATCTACATAAGCTTTTCCGTCTTTAATTAATTGAACTGCCCAGTCGTATAATTGTTGAAAATAATCAGAAGAATATAATTCTTGATCCCATTGATAGCCTAACCAAGAAACATCTTTTTTAATAGCATCTACATACTCTTGCTCTTCTTTAGCTGGGTTCGTATCATCAAAACGTAAGTTTACTGGAGCATTATATCTTTCTCCTAAACCAAAGCTGATTCCGATAGCTTTTGTATGACCTATATGTAAATATCCATTAGGTTCTGGTGGAAAACGAAAACGTAAATTTTCTTTTGGCATTCCGTTTGCCAAATCTTCTTCAATAATTTGTTCTAAAAAATTCAATGATTTTTTTTCTTCTGACATTTTCTGTTGCATTTGAAATGCAAAATTACACAAAAATGTCGAGGTGTTTTAAAGAAAAAGAAACCCTTTCAAATTATAATGAAAGGGTTAATTAATATGTTTTAATTAGATTCTAAATGAATTTCTGCATTTCCTTTGTAAGTTCCTGCGCTATCTTTTTGAAAATCTATAATTCTACAGTTTTCAATTCCTTCATCTGCTGTTCTCGGATCTCCCTTAAAGTATATTTGAGTTACCAAAGTTTTATACCCATTCGCAGTTACTTTATAATGAAAGTGACGAGGGCGTCCTGGATATAGTCCTGGACGGATACTTTCGAACATGTAATTTCCTTGAGCATCTGTGTTTACAAATCCACGAAGAGTAATTTTATCAGCTGTATAATCATTTACGTTACCATCTCCTACTGGGTGATAAACTCCACCTCCATCAGCGTGCCAAACTTCAATCATTGCGTTGGCTAATGGCTTGCTTTTATCTGCTCCACCGTATAATTTACCTGAAACTATAATTTTATCTCCTGGTAAATTTTGTGTGTTTAGATTGGTAATTCTAGATGTTCCACTAACATAATAAGGTCCTAGCATATCAGTTTTTGTTACTCCGCATTTGTTAGCATCTGGATTTTTTACGATATCATCTTCATTATTTGAACATGATATTAAAGACGTTGTCATTATTGGCGCTGCTACAACACCAAAACCTAAATTTTTTAAGAATTTTTTTCTATCCATGATAATTGAGGGTTTATATATTATAATAACATTTAAATCGTAAACAACCCTAATTCAGTATTTTACAAATAATTGTTTTTTATTCAATGATAAAATGTAACTATAAAAAATCTTTTATCTAAATAAATTACCTCTTATAAGTACCGTCTGGTAATACTGTTGGGAATTTATATTGAGCATCAGTTAACAAACTATAAATTGTTGCGTCTGTTGTTTGAACTTTAGCTTTTGTGTTTAATTTCCATTCTTCAGTAATTTCACTCAATCTATTTGATTGTGCTCCTAAAATAGAACTCATTGCCCAATAAAAATATTCTGTTGCTTGACAATCGTAAGTACAGGTTGTATCATCGTAAGTATACCAAGCTTTTGCTGGATATGGGTTTGGAATTGTAGTAAAATTACCTCCTCTTGCTACATCCATAGCGTTTGTTAATGATGTTCCTGCATTTTCTCCAAAAATATTTGGGTATGCTTTTGAGTATCCTGCATGTGTAATTATATGCCAAATTTCTTCTAAAGAAGCGTCAAAAACTCCAATTTTTCCTCTTGAGACAAAATTTGGTATCGTTTCATCATTACCTAAATCTTGTCCTAACCTACCTGATGGTGGGTTTGATGGCATATCATTTTCTGTTTTCCATAAAAATAAAAACGCTTTATTTTCTTTCATTTTGTCTACTACTAATTGGTTGTCTACAATACCATCTTCATTATTATCTAAATATTGCGCCATTATATTCGCTGCATGTAAAAGTTTTACGTCTTCAACTTTTGGTGCAGCATAGATATCTATTCCAAAAACAACTACTTTTCTATTAAAGTTGGTTAAACCTACATCGCTGTTTACTACAATTTTAAAGTTTGGGTCATTTCCTTGATTTATTGCTGCACTACCAGGAACAATTTTGTTGTTTTTATTTGAACATGACATACAGCTTGCGAAAAAAACCATAAACATTATTACCGAAAAACTCTTTATTTTTTTCATATTTCTTATTTATATATATAAAACAATAAAAAACAGATTTTCCCTATTTATGAGGGTATTAAAAAACTGTTAATAAAAAAAGGCAAAAAACAGATACAGTTTTTTGCCTTAGTGGGGAAATAGTATTTCCTTATCTAAATAAGGAAAAGGGGATTTATTGTTGATTCATTTCTATATTAATAGTAACAAATACTTCTTTACCTACTGGGTTCATTCCTTTACCTACATTAAAATCTTCTCTTTTAATTGTAGTTGTTAACTTTAAACCTGCTTTCTTTTTACCTTCTCTACCTTCAATAATACCATTTAATTTACCTTTAAAAACAACTTCTTTAGTAATTCCTTTAATAGTAATGTTTCCTGTAGTTTCGAACTTTTTGTCTTCTAAACTTTTAAATGCAGTACTTTTAAATACAATATTTGCATGTTTTGCAACATCAAAAAAATCAGCAGATTTTAAATGATTATCTCTTCCTGCTTGATTTGTGTTTATTGTTGATGCGTCAATTGCAACATCAAAACTTGGTGATTCAAATTTTTCGTTAGCAATAGTAGTAATATCAAATTTTCCGAAATTTCCTGTTACTTCAGAAATCATAAAATGAGATACAGAAAAAGTAATAGAAGAATGTGCTTTATCTACTTTCCAAGTAGTTTGTGCACTTGTATTTAATGTTACTAATAATATAAGTGCTAAGATTATTTTTTTCATTATTTTTAAGTTTTAAATTTTTGGCAAAAATAAAACCTACTCCTTCTTTAAAACTTATTAAAAACAGTAAACAACTTATGAATTTAGACCTATGAACATTCCTATTCATAATTTAAAAACTTCTTATAATATTAATATTGCTCCGATTTCTCATAGTAATGGATATGATTTTAACACAATTCATAAACATAATTATTTTGAAATTTTGTTTTTTGAAAAAGGTGGTGGATATCAATTAATAGATTTTAATAAAATACCTATAGAAGATTATAGCTGTTATATTGTAAAACCTAACCAGGTACATTTGGTAAAAAGAGTTGTTGAGGCTGATGGCTTATTAATTCAGTTTTCTGGTGAAATGCTTTTTACTAATACTTTTTCTTTATTAAAAAGTTATTCAAAACCTTCTGTAGTTTATGAAAAAAACCAAAAATTAACACAAGATTTTTTTATTTTATTAAAACGTATTTTGGATATTCAAAAAAGTAAATCAAAATATTTTAAAGAAAAATCTATTCATTTACTTTCTCTTCTATTATACTCTTTAGAGGAAAATATTAAAGTACAAAATACGGAAGTAACTGTTTTAACAGAAAAAATAACTGAATTTACTGATTTGGTTGATGAATTTATCACAAAAAAAAGTGTTAATGAGTATGCTGATTTATTGAATTTATCGAGTAAAAAATTAACTCAAGTCATAAAAAAAGGATTAAGCACAACACCTTTAAAACATATACACGATGTGTTAATTTTAAATATTAAACGCGATTTAGCTTTTAAAGAATTAAGTCATAAAGAAATTGCCTTTAATTATAATTTTGATAGTCCTTCTAACTTTAGTGCTTTTGTAAAAAAACAAACGGGGCTTAATCCATCTGAACTTCAAAAAGAATTATTAAATCAATAAAAAAAGGTTAAGGAATATTCCTTAACCTTTTAACAATATAAATGCTCTATAATTTATTTTGATGTATTGTTTTCTAAATTAATATCTGCCATTAATTTAGAAGGATCTATTTCAACAGATTTTACATTTTTTGGCACTGTAAAACTATATGTTGGGTGAGCAAATGTCCAATCTTTTATAACTGTTGCGTTTGTTGGTTTTTCACCACGCATCATACGTAGTGGAATGTTAAACATTTCTTTTGTTCCGTCTACATAAGTTACTTCAACATCAATAGGCATTGGCATTTTACCTAATCTTTCTAAAGTGATTTCTTTTCCATTAACAGATTTTACTCCATAATCGATAGTATGTAAAGTTTGTGTCCACTCATTTAAATACCAATCTAAATGGATTCCTGATACTTTTTCTGCAGTTCTTTTAATATCATTTGGCGTTGGGTGTTTAAATGCAAAATCAGTAAAATACTTCTTTAATGTTTTTGCTACATTTTCTTCGCCAATAATATATTCTAACTGTGATAAAAATATATTTCCTTTTGAATAACTAGCAATACCATATCCGGTATTTGTATGGTATCTATCTGCATGTGTAGATAAAGGTTCTTCTATATTATTTTTAACTACATAATTATACCCTCTATATGAACCTGTATGTGGATTCGCTTTTCCTTTTCCTAAAATTTCATTTTCAGCTTTATTTGAAATATAAGTAGTGAAACCTTCATCCATCCATGGATGCTTACTTTCGTTTGTTGCTAACAAAAATTGAAACCAAGTATGTGCTAACTCATGCGCTGTTACACCAAATAAACTTCCCCATTTACGTTTACCAGTAATTAAAGTACACATTGCATACTCCATACCGCCATCACCTCCTTGAATAACCGAGTATTGTTTATATGGATATTGACCAATGTTAGTACTGAAATAATTCATTAATTCAGCAGTTTTTGGTTGTAATTTTTTCCAATTTTCTTGATAAAATGCAGATAAGCTCTTTTTATATAAAAAGTGTAAATCTATTCCGTTATCCATTTTATAAATGTCGTGAATATAGTCAGGATCTGCAGCCCAAGTAAAATCGTGTACGTTAGGTGCGCTGAACTTCCACGTTAATTTACCACCAGAAGGTAATTTTAATGCTTCTTTTTTATTCTCATATCCATGACCAACTTCTTGTGGGTTTTGTATGTATCCACTACCTCCAACAACATAATTTTTATCAATGTGTAATGTTACATCAAAATTACCCCAAACACCGTGAAATTCACGTCCTATGTATGGTGGTGTATGCCATCCTTCAAAATCATATTCAGCCATTTTAGGATACCATTGTGTCATTGACAAGGCAACTCCTTCTGCATTATCACGACCAGAACGACGAATTTGTTTAGGTACTTGTGCATCGAAAATCATATCGAACGTTACACTTTCTCCTGGTTTGATGCTTTTATTTAAAGTTACTTCTAAAATTGTACCTACAGTTTCGTGTTTTACAACTGAACCGTTTTGTTTTAAAGACTTCACCTTAATATATCCAATTTCAGTAGGTGATAGTTTACTAATTCTGTCTCCTATTTTTTTACTTGGATCTTTAATATTTCTTGAGCGAACATCCATTTGAGAATCTGGTTGAAACGCATTAAAGTATAAATGATAAAACACCTTGTTTAATTCGTCTGGTGAATTATTAGTATACACTAACTTTTGAGTTCCTTTATATTGATATGTTTTTACATCCATATCAATATCCATCTTATAATCAACATGCTGCTGCCAATAACTACCTGTAGTAGATTTATTAACTGCTTTGCTTACCAAATTACTTTTTGTTGTTTCTGTAGATGCACAAGAAACTGAAAGTAGTACAGAAAGACCTAATATTATTTTTTTCATTGAAATTAGTTTTGGTGTTAATTAAAAAAGAGCATTATAATAATGCTCTTTTTTATTGTTTTATACGGATATTATTTTCTTCCGTTTACCATTCTATCAGCCATTCTAACTGCATTGTATGCATTTACAACACGACCTGAAACTGATAAACTAGAAAAAGGTGTTTTTTCTACTGGTTTACCATATCTGGCACCTGTACCAGGTTTATTTACCTCTAAATCAATCTTTGTACCTGAGTTCATTAAAATATGCTTTACTTGAACTGCTGTTAATTGTGGATAATAAGAACGAACTAACGCTGCCACACCTGCTGTTGCTGGAGACGCCATAGAAGTTCCACTAAATTTCTTGTATTCTCCATCTGGAGTTGTAGAATGTACTTGTACACCTGGTGCAAAAACATCTACATTTTTTTTACCGTAGTTCGAGAAAGTTGCTGGTAACTCTTCGTTATAATTAGCACTCATTGCTCCTACAGTTAAAAAGTTATCTGCCACTTCGTTTATTAAATCTGGTGCATCGTTTGGAAACGTTTTTTCTACATCAATATTTTTACCATCATTTCCTGCTGCGTTAACAATTAACACATCTTTAGAAGCTGCATATTTAATTGCGTCGTAAACCCATTCTTTATTTGGTGAAAATCCTTTACCAAAACTTGTATTAATTACTTTTGCTCCGTTATCAACAGCATAACGAATACCTAAAGCAACATCTTTATCATATTCATCTCCGTCTGATACTGAACGAACTGCCATCATTTTTACATTGTCAGCAACTCCATCCATTCCTTTGCCATTATTACGAGTGGCTCCAATAATACCAGAAACGTGTGAACCATGTGCTTCTCCTTTTTCTGAATGACCTGTGTTGCCATTACCATAACCAGGTTTGTCATTAATATCGTAAGCATTATCTCCTACTACGGTACGATAATCTGTTTTTAAATTTTCACCTGCAATTGTTGCTTCAGCACTCTTAAGACCTCCTTTTAATGCTTTTGAAATACCTGATAAAGTAAGCCCGTTTCTCTTTGCAAATGCGGCTGTTTCAATTGCTTTTTTTAATTCTTCATCATTAGTATTTATAGCTTCAATTTCTTTAACTGTATAATCAGACTTTCCAAAGTACTTACTAAAAACACCTTCTGCCTTAGTTACATCGTCTAACATTTTTCCGTAACGTTCTTTGGTCTTTTTAGCACCTTCTACTTTTTTAGCTTGATACGCTTTTACTTCTGCTAAAGTTTCAGCATCAGCTATCGAAGGATTCATTAAAATACGTTCGTACTCTAAATGTTCTTTATAAGAATCTCCTAAAAAATTCCACCCATTAATATCATCAACATAACCGTTCTTATCATCATCAATTCCGTTACCAGCAATTTCTTTGGTGTTTACCCAAGCAACATCAACTAAATCTTCATGTTTTAAATCGGTACCAGAATCTACAACTCCTACTACAACTGGCGTACTCTTTTTACCTTTTAAAAACTCATATGCTTTATGAACACTCATCCCTGGAATAGAATCTGTCGCTAAATCTAAATGCTGCCAATTATCTTTTTCAGCATCTGTTAACTTTGCTTTTTTAGCTGGAATATTGATTACGGTATTAGAACCTGTAGGTACAGGTTTTGTGCTAATTGAACTACAACTAGCTAATGTTGCCACTGCTATTGCAGAATAAAATATTGGCTTTAAAACTCTCATATCTCTCTTTTAATTAAATATATCTGAAAAATTATAACTCTCTTTTAATCGAACTCCTTTTTCTGTATGCTTTACAGTAATCACCTCATTATAGGCATCGTGCTCTAGGAATAAATAAAATTCTTTATCAGCAGCTTCATTTAAAAAGGCTTCTTTTTCTTTTAATGTAAGTAACGGGCGTGTGTCATATCCCATTACATAAGGCAACGGTATATGTCCTGCTGTTGGTAATAAATCGGCCATAAAAACAATGGTTTTACCCTGATATTGAATTTTAGGCAACATTTGCTTTTCGGTATGTCCGTCTTTAAAAAGAACATCGAAACCTACATAATCTTTAGCATTTAAATGCAAAAAATTAAGTTGTCCGCTTTCTTGAATTGGTAAAATATTTTCTTGTAAAAAAGATGCTTTTTCACGGGCATTTGGATTTATAGCCCAATCCCAATGACGTTGATTGCTCCAGAAACGCGCATTTTTAAATGCTGGCTCATATCCTGTTTTATCTTTATTCCATTGAATAGATCCCCCACAATGATCAAAATGCAAATGTGTTAAAAATACATCGGTAATATCATCTCTATGAAATCCATATTTTGCTAAAGAAGCATCTAAAGAGAAATCTCCAAACAAATAATAATATCCAAAAAACTTATCTGATTGCTTATTACCAATACCTGTGTCGATCAAAGTAAGTCGATTTCCATCTTCAATAAGCATACAACGCATACTCATTGAAATCATATTTTTGTCATCAGCAGGATTCGTTCTTTCCCAAAGAGACTTAGGAACAACGCCAAACATAGCGCCTCCGTCTAATTTAAAATTACCTGTTTCTATCGGATAAATTCGCATAACTACAAAGATGCAGAATTTTAACGAAACTTTTTGTTAAGGAAAACTAAAATAATACAGCTACAAAAAAGCCTAATTATTTAAAATAATTAGGCTTTTAAAAGTAGTTAGTTATAGTATCTTTTAATTATTTACTTTAACGTTACCTGAACCTTTAACTATGTAAAAATAAGATCTTCTGTTTTTTTGATGTTCTTCTTCTGAACATTTTGATTGATTTTCATCATCACAATTATTTAATAACTGATCTTCTCCATAACCAATAGCGCTTTCTATCCTATCTGCTGAAATGCCTCTAGACAATATATAATCTCTTGTAGATTTTGCTCTATTATCTGACAGTTTTCTATTGTATTGTTTAGTTCCTCTACTATCGGTATGAGATTCTATTTTTATTACCATTTCTGGGTGGTTTTTCATAACCGTTACAATATGTTCTAATTCATACTCTGCATCTTCACGAATATTATACAAATCGAAATCGAAATAAATAGGATTTATTACTATTTGATCTTCTACAATTAATGATTCTAATTGTAAATTAGCTATAACAGATTGCTTATTTATATCAAGGGTTTTGGTGTCTTTTTGAACATTTCTGTAATCTTTTTTTGATACTGCAATTGTAAATTTTTTCTCACAATCGATAGTTTCAAAAATATAACTACCATCATCATTTGTATCGAATTTTGCTATTGGCTCTCCATTTTCATCTATTAAACGTACTTGAGCTGCTGGTATTGGTTCCCCTGTTTTTGCATTGGTAATAACTCCTTCTATGTTTTCTTTACATCGATAAATCATAAAACTATAAATATCATCGTCACCTTTACCACCTTTTCTGTTTGATGAGAAAAATCCACTGCCTTTATCTTTATCAATAACAAATGCAAAATCATCTAAAGGTCCGTTTACTGGCGTACCTAAATTAACAGGTTTTGTGTATTGATTGTTGTTTATTTTTGATTCGAAGATATCTAATGCTCCTAAACCTATATGTCCGTCTGAAGCAAAATATAAGGTGTTATCTGAAGCTATGTATGGAAACATTTCTCGAGATTCGGTGTTAATGGTTGCTCCTAAATTTTCTGGAGCTCCGTAGGTATCGTTTTCTAATATTTGTACTTTATATAAATCTGTTCCTCCTATACCTCCTGGCATATCAGAAACAAAATATAACATACTCTCATCTGAACTTAAGGCTGGATGACCACATGAAAAATCGTCTGAATTAAATGGTAATTCTTTAATATTATCCCATTTATCATCTTCATTCTTTGTCGCTTTAAATATTTTTAAATGGGTTACTTGATTATCATCTCCTTTTAAATTATCTCCATCGTAGTTATCTCTTGTAAAATACATTGTTTTACCATCTGAAGTAAATATAGCATTAGATTCATGGTAACGTGTACTTACTCCTTCTATTTTTTCAGGATCTTCTACATCTAAAATTTTATTAGCAATATCAAAACTTTCTTTTGCTGAATAAATATTTAAAAATGGTTGCTTATTCCATTGGTATAACTTCTTATCGTATTTTGTTCCTGTTGGTTTGGTTGAAGCGAAATATAATTTACCTTCATATATAAAACCTCCAAAATCTGAAAACTTTGTGTTAGTTGCTAAATTAGTAATGTTTACATACGTTTTTTTTCTATTGGTATAGTCTACAAAATAATCAGTATTTCGTTCTAGGTCTTTTACGCGACTATCGGCTTCTTTTAATTGTTTTAATTTTAATAACCATTGATCTGACTCTTTTACTTTACCATTACTTTTTAAAGTTTGTGCATAGCGAAAAATATGATCGGGTGAGGCGAATGCTTCGTATTTATTCATTAATTCTTCATACCATTTCTCTGCTTTTTCTGACTCTATATTATAATAATAAGAATCTGCTAATCGGCTTACAACTAGTTTTGATGTATCTCCTCTTTTATATAACTCATCGTATAGTTCTGCTGCTTTTTTATAAGCAAACTCTTTAAAATATCTGTCTGCTGCATATTTGCGTTGTGAGTAACCTACAACAGTAAATAGTAATAATATATATAGTATAGTTTTTTTCATGTGCTGTTGTTTTAAAAGAATCTTGGTGATTTCATTACTTGTTTAAACACTTCGTATCGCAACATTAATTCGTATGTTCCTGAATTGTAATTGCTGTAGTTAGAAGTTGTTAAATCATAAGCAAAGCCTATATACAAACTTCTTTTTGCTTGAAAACCTAGTAAAGCACTTAAAGAATCATCCCATCTCCATGCTAAACCTGCAGTGAATTTTTCATTGAATAAAAAATTTGCAGAAACATCTATTGATAATGGTGCTCCATTTACTACTTTAGCTAAGGCTGCTGGTTTAAATTTAAGGTCTTCACTTAAGTCAAAAACATATCCAGCAATAGCAAAGAAATGCATACGTTCTTCTGCAACATCTCCTCCATTTCTTGTATCATCATAATGCTCAGTTCTTAAAATATTTGGAACTGCTAAACCAACATACCATTTAGGTTTATGAAAGTAAACTCCTGCTCCTATTGTAGGTAAAAATCTACTTACATTCCGTGATAAATCTGCATCTGGGTTTTGGTGAATTCCTTTACTCCAATCAATACTTAAATGCCTTCCACCTAATTTTAAACCAAAAGCTAGATTACCTTCATCGCTTGTGCGAACTGTATAAGAAACATTAGCGTCTAAATAGATTTCATTGGATGGTCCAATTCTATCATTAGTTAAATTTATTCCTAAACCAACCCCACTATAACCTAATGGTGTATCGTAACTTAAGGTTTGAGTATCTGGTGCTCCGTCTAAACCAACCCATTGTGTTCTTCCTAAGGCTGTTATTGTAGTATGTCCTCTTGAACCTACATAAGCAGGGTTTACACTCATGGTGTTATACATATACTGTGTATATTGAGGATCTTGCTGTGAATAAATAACTCCAGATAGCATTATTAATACTACCAGAGTTATTTTTAAATGAGATTTAAGCTTATTCATTTGATTAATTTTTCTCTTAATTATTTACAATTATTTTTTATCTATTTATATATAACCATCCTGATGTAGGCTCTGAACCATCACCTAGATTTAATACATAATAATAAGTTCCAACTGGCAATTTAACATCTTTTTCAATAGTAACTCTACCGTTAGAAATACCTACAAATGAAACATCTTTATTATTATATCCTGAGGCTTTATAAACCGTATTACCCCATCTATTATAAATTTCAATAGTATTATTTGGGTAGTTCTCAATACAATTAATAACGAATGTATCATTATCACCATCTCCATTTGGAGTAAACTCGTTAAATACTGTTAAACAAATAGGTGTTACTTCTGCTGTTGCTGAATCGTTTGAGTTATTTGTATCAAATTGATCTACATTACCAACAGAAACTACGTTTAAATAATCTCCTGACGGATTCACTTTAACTGTTAATTGTAATTCTACAGTTTGTCCTGAAGTTAATGTACCTACCTGCCATTCTCCAGAAACATTATTATATGTCCCTAAAGTAGCATTAGAAGAAATATATTCATATCCTGAAGGTAATGGTTCATTAATTACTACTCCAGTTGCAATTCCAGGTCCGTTGTTAATTAAAGTAATTGTAAATACAACTGTTGATTCAGCTTGAGGTTTATCTTTATTAACTGTTTTAGTTAAAGCTAAATCTACAGGAATAGCAGTTATTTCTGCTGTATCATAATCATTTTCTGATATATCATTATTACCTGGTGTACTATCTGGATCATATTGATCACTTTCCATTACCTGAGCTATATTCAAATATTCATCTGCTGCTCCAGTTGGTGCATTTACTGTTGCTTGATAAGTTAATAGTATATTATTTGAACTACCTACTTGAACTGTTAAGCCACTCCATGTAATAGTATTTCCAGTTAAGGTTCCTCCATTACTTATATTAGTAATATTACTGTATCCGCTTGGTAATACATCATCAACTCTTACGTTAGTTGCGTCGCTTGGTCCTGCGTTACTTAATGCTACAGTAAATGTTACAATATCTCCAACAGTAGCACTAGTATCACTAATAGATTTTGTAAGACTTAAATTAGCTACTTGTGGTACGATTACTTCGCTATCTTCATCATCTTCACTTTGATCGCCATCGTCGTTGTTTGGTGT